>CACZRW010000053.1 GCA_902783675.1 uncultured Pseudomonadota bacterium
ATCCGCCATATTCGCCGCTTTAACATAGGAATCAATAGTATTTCCGCCGACATTCGCCAAAACCACCGTATCAAACTTTTGCAAAAAGGGCACTTCCTCTTTAAGCACAAACGCCATACCGGGGTTTTCCAGCCCGACCGAGTTCATCATTCCCGAGGGAGTTTCGCAAGACCGTTGCCCTTTGTTTCCCGCCTTGGCCTCCAGCGTAGTTCCTTTGGTTGATATTCCGCCTAAGACGCTCAAGTCATATTCCTTGGCAAATTCGTGCCCGAATCCGAAAGTCCCCGAAGCCGCAATCACGGGATTTTTAAAATGCACATCTTTTAAATCAAAACTATAATTCATCAAAAATCACCTCATCGGCAAGGAACACTGGACCGTCCTTGCATACTTTTTTGTTACCTTTGGTGGTAGAACAAGAGCAAACCAAGCAAGCCCCCATTCCGCAGGCCATATGTTTTTCCAGCGAAATATAAACCTTCGCCTTATGGTTCTTTGCCATATTTGCAAGAGCTCTTTCCATACCTAAAGGGCCGCAGGCGAACACATAGTCATAGGCGTCGTAATCAACATCGTCCAATATCGTCCCGCCGATTTTGGTCACAAGTTTACCCGCTGCTGCCTTGTATTCATCTTCCAGCAAGACTTCCTCGCGAAAGCCCAAATAGACATCGGGCTTGTTAAGTTGCTTTGCCGTCCACAAAAGCGGAGCGACGCCCATACCTCCACCTATCAAGGCGATCTTACCCTTTAAATCCAAGGGGAAGCCGTTGCCATACGGACCGGCAAGAGTGATATCATCACCCTTTGTGAGTCTTGATAAAATCTCGGTCCCCTCACCCACCACGCGATACATAAAGGCGATGTAACCATCTCCGATATCATGCACGCTTATCGGGCGCGACAGCACGGGATACTTGTCCCACGCTCTAAGCATAAAGAACTGTCCCGCGGCGGGTTTAAAATCACCGGCGACCTTCATCACCCACATGTTATCGTTAGAGATTCTTTCATTAGAAAGAACTTTATAACTTCCCGATGGCATCTGTCAGCTCCTTTGCCATTGCATCGGCTTTTGCCTTAATAATATCTTTTGCCGAGCCTTCCTTGCCAACATGAGCAGCAATAATCCCGCGCGATACATTGACTACACCGCCCTGCTCCTGCCCGATAAGCTGGGCAATATCCTCGGCTTTTGCCCCTTGCGCACCGAAGCCGGGAACCAGCAAGAACACCCTACCGTCCGCGACTTCTCTTATGTGTATGATTTGCTTTAAGTGGTTAACACCGACCACCGCACCGATAGCGGAGTAGCCGGAATTACCAAGAAAATCCTCGCCCCAGTTTTTAATGGCTTCAAGCACCGATATATAAAGAGGCTTACCGTTTTTATCCTCTATCTCTTCAAAGTCATCGGACGAAGGATTGGAAGTCTTTACCAGCACAAAAGCTCCCTTGTTTTTGTCTTTGAAATAAGGAAAATAAGGAGAAATTGCGTCAACTCCCATGTAAGGATTAAGGGTCGCCATATCCGCTTCAAAATCACCGCTGAAGTGTCCTTTGGCGTATTCCTCGGCGGTAGAAGCGATATCCCCGCGTTTAATGTCGGCAATAACAATCTCATCGTTGTCGCGAAGATATTTTAGGATTTTGGCATAGGCGCGAAGCCCTTCCAGCCCTAACGCCTCATAGCAAGCAATTTGCACCTTGTAACAAGCTGCATTTTGAATTGTGGCATCAACAATCATTTTTGCCGTTTCAAAGAGCCCGTCCTCGATGGAAAAGTTTTGGAACTCCGTCGGAATATATCCCGTCCTTAAATCTAAACCCACACACAAGGGGCTTCTTTGCCTTACCTTTTCATAAAGCTCGTCAACTATCATTTTAAAAACTCTCCTTTTTTAATGGTGTGAATAACTTTTCCCTTTAGCTTAGTCCCGTTAAAAGGCGTATTTTTCCCCATAGATACGAATTTTGATGCATCGACCACTACATCGGCGTTTTCATCAACTATGACCAAATTTGCCTCATACCCGACCTGTAACAGGCCCGAGTTTACTCCCATCATTATCATCGGGTTTTTGCTCATGAGCCGTGACAAGCCTTCGGGCTTAATTCCATTTTCCGAAAATACGGTATTAATGATGGGGAAAGCCACCTCTATTCCCGATATCCCCGGCGCACCGGCGGCTTTATCTTCGGCGGTATGTGGGGCATGATCCGTAGAAATGCAATCTACATACCCGTCCTTAATCGCTCTTATCAAAAAATCAACATCGGCTTTAGTGGCCAGCGGCGGATTGACCCTATAATCATTGTCGTATCCGAGCAAATGGTGCGGAGTAACTTCTACCGTTACTCTGAGGCCTTTGTCCTTGGCGTTCATGATTGCCATCATTGAGTCTGCTTTGCTTATATGGCAAAAGTGAAGATTCCCGCCGTTCTTTTCCAGAAGTTCAATATTGCGGAGCACCATTTCGGTTTCCGGCTCGCTGTGGTCCATTATGAGGAAATCCAGTTCTTTTGATGCGCGTAAAGCCTCGGCAAAAATCTCCTCGCTATCAACATTTTTCCCGTCATCGCTAAAAAACTTGGTGAGGCTGCGCAAAGTCCTAAAGTCCACGGCTTTTTCGCCTTTCTCGCCGATACTTACCGCTGCTGCTTGATATACCTCGGCCAAAGAAAGCCTTTGCGCCCTAGCCAAAACATCGGCGATAACTTCCGTATTGTCAGCTATCGGCTTAGTGTTGGCCATAGCGACAATGTGCGTATAGCCTCCGTTAACTGCCGCTCTAATGCCGGTTTCTAAAGTTTCTTTGTGCAAGAATCCGGGATCGCGTAAATGCACATGCAAGTCGGCAAAAGAAGGCATAACCGTAAGTCCTGCTACATTAACAACCTCGACATCGTCTCCGACATAAAGGTTGTTATCCACCTCGGAAATAATGCCGTCCATAATCAGCACATCTGCTTCACGCGAGGCGTTTGCATCAACTACTTTTCCGCCTTTTAATATAGTCTTACTCATTTTTCAGAATCCAATCACAGTATTCGCACCGACAAACTGTCCGCGCTTCGTCGGTAAAAAGCCACTTTGCGCTTTGAACATTAGCATTATTTGTAACGCACTTGGGATTTTGGCACTTTGCCGTAATTCCCTCTGCCACCACTCCTTCGCGCTCGTATCCTTTTACAAAAGGCTTGTTAAGAAGCGTATAGATAAGAGCCATTCTGGCATACATACCATACTTTACTTGTTTGAAATAAGCCGCTCTGGGATCGTCATCAACTTCAAACAAAATCTCTTTATCTATGGGCAAGGGGTGCAAAATAATCATATCTTTCTTTGCCCCTTTCAGCTTTTCATTATCAAGAATACAAGCATCGGCAAACATAGCATACTCGTCAGGGTTAGCGAACCTCTCCTTTTGTATGCGGGTCATGTAAAGCACATCAACTTCGGGCAACACATCTTCCAAGCTATGCGCTTCAACAATTGCATCGACGGGGATTTTTTCTTTAATATAGTCGGGAATCTCAAGCCCTTCGGGTGACACAAAAAAGAACTTATTTCCCTTGTGCTTCAGCAAGGCTTCTACCAAGGAATGCACCGTTCGCCCGAACTTTAAATCCCTCGCCAAAGCAATGTTCAGGTTATCAAGCCGCCCTTACATCTCC
>CACZRW010000054.1 GCA_902783675.1 uncultured Pseudomonadota bacterium
AGGGAGCTTCTTTACCGAGACGAACCATAAAGGAAATTCGCCTTTTTCATTCTCACACCAATAAAGCCGATTTTTATTTCCGCCTTCCGGAGCTTTTGTATCGGGCAGGAAAATAATCGGCGCTTCCAAGCCTTTGGACGAATGCACGGTCGTAATTCTGACCGCCTTGACATCGCCCTGTTCCAGGTCCCTTTTCGCCGCGACATCTCGAAGCTTAAGCCACGCCAAAAATCCTTGCAAAGAAGGCGTATTGTTAGTTTCAAAATCCAGAACAAGATTCATAAACTCTGCCAAAGCATCATCGGCATCAAGCCCCAATCTTTTAATAATTTTTCGGCGCCCGTTTAAAGCTCCCAACACATATCCGAAAAGCCGCGAAGGCAAAACCGCATCTGCCATATTCAAAAGCTCGGTTAAAGTTGCAACCGTCTTTTTATATTTTTCTTTACCGTTTTTACCTTCCGCTTTAGTGCGCAATCTGTCCCAAACCGTAGCGTCTCCGCGCCCGAAACAAACATCATATATTTCATCTTCATCAAAGCCGAACAACGGACTTCTTAAAAGTCCCGCAAGGTTTAAATCGTCTTCGGGCAACAGCAAAAAGTCTCCCAAGGCAATCAAATCCATTACCGCGATTTGCTCTTTGATTTTCATTCTGTCAATGCCGGTAACCGGCACATTTCTCGTCTTTAATTCTCTGACCAACTTTTCAAAAAACGACCCGCGTTTACGCAGCAAGACCATAATATCCTGAGGCTCGATTTTTCGTCCTTCGGATTCCAAAATATCGCCCTTAATCATTGCTAAGATTTTATCCGCGATTTTAGCCGCAAGCCTGTCTTGGGCAGATTTGGTTTTCACTCTGTCAATCGGCGGCAACCAAGGCTCGGAAGTATCATCTTCCTCGGCTTTCATAGAAGGCCAAAGCTCCACTCTCCCTCCCGCTTCATCGCGAAAAGCGATATGCTCTCCGCCCTCATTTTCATCAAGAACTCCGGCTTTAACTTCCGAATTCGAAAGCAGATTATTAACCAAAGAAAGCACCGCATTTGTCGAACGAAAAGACACGGACAAAGGCACCGTTTTAAGCGTCTTTCCCACGCGTTCAAGCTGCCCTTCGAAATAATTTTTATTAAGAGCAAACTTTGCAGGATTTGCTCCTTGGAAACTGTAAATCGACTGTTTTTTATCACCGACGGCGAAGATAGTTCTTTCAAAAGGCGACGCCCCCTCGCCGGCAAAAAACTCATCTGACAAAGCCCTTACGATATCCCACTGCTCGGCACTTGTATCCTGAGCTTCATCGACCAGAATATGCTCTATCCCGCCATCTAATTTATAAAGCACCCACGCCGCCGCGCCGCTTTTAAAAAGCAATTCCTTCGCCTTTAAAATTAAGTCGGAATAGTCCAAAAGTCCCTTGGTAATTTTACGCTTTTTGTATTGCAAAAGCACCTTATCGGCGACCCTTAAAAATGCGGCGACAGCAGCCAAAGCCACCACCGTTTTCCGCTTTTCTTCCAAAGCAAAAACCCGCTCCGCCTCGCTTTTGGCGGGGTCTTCTTCATAGACTTTTTCGGGCTTAATCCTCCCCGTAGTTTTCCCTAAAAACACCAGTTCATACTGCTTGTAATTTTTTAACTTTTCGTCATTGGTAAGAGACAAAAATGCGGCAAGTCCCTCAGCCGCTTCCGACGCTTTTACGCCCCCTCTCGCAAGCAAAATATCCAAGATGCTTTTAACGCATGAAGGCAGCTTACAAATCTCGGCGATTACCTGTTCTTCACTTTCCGAAGGTGCCACTTCATAATGCTGATAAAGCGCACCGATTACGCCGTCAATCGTCCCGTATTTTTTCAAAGCATCATCGAACTTTGCCCTATCTTTATCCATAATTTTAAGGTCGGCAATCAGATCACTTTCATCAACATATAAAGAAATTATTTTCAAATCATCACGCAATTCTTTGTCGTGAATTGCCGCAGCAATAGACCTGTCCATAAGCTCTTCGGCATCGCTCTCGTCCATCACTTCAAAATTAGGCGAAACGCCGGCTTCCAAAGGAAATCTTTTTAAAAGACTTTGGCAGAAGCTGTGAATGGTAAGGATTTTCATTCCGCCTTTAGCCTCTAACACGCCGGCGAAAAGCCGCCTTGCTCTGGCAACAGTTTTATCGCTCGGCCTCTCTGCCGTCAGCTTAAAAATCTCGTCCTTTAGCTCCTCATCGCTCTCACTAACCCACCTTGCCAAACGCAGAGCGATACGGTTTTCCATCTGCGCCGCCGCCGCTTTTGTAAAAGTAAGGCACAGGATTTTTTCGGGCGGGCACCCGAGCAGCAACAAGTTCAAAACCCTATCGGAAAGAACCTTAGTTTTTCCGGTCCCCGCTGACGCTGCCACCCACACGGAATCCTTTGGATTTGCGGCGGCTCGTTGGTTTATGTTAGGATCAACTTTATTCACCTTCGTCCTCCGCATCATCGTCTTTTACCGACCACTCCTTTATGCGCTCCAAGTATTCATAGTCGGAATACTTCGGCATATCACCGGACCGCGGCGTTGCCAAATAGGCTGTGTTCTCGTCATCATATTTATTGATAAGCTCCACCAATCCTTGATAAGCGGCAGAGATCTCTCCTTCCACGGTCTCTTTTTTATCAACGGCAGAAGAAGTAAATGACCCGCTCGCTTTACCTGACAATTTCCAATATTGCAGCTCACTCACCTTTAAATCACCGCCGATTCCCGCCTCGGCAAAGGCGCTCTTTTCCAGCATTACTCCTTCCAAAGGAAGCTGGGGCGCATAGCCTCTATGCACTTGCTTAGAGGTGGGAACTCCACCGGTTTTATAGTCAATGATACGCACTTCTTTATTATGCAAAATATCGATTCTGTCGACCTTGCCCGACAAAGTAAAATCCCCGCCCGCGCAAGGTATTTTTATCTCGCTTTTAAGCTCGCAAAAAGTATCCTTTATGGCTTCCACTTCCTCTTTCTGCTTTGCGATGAACCACTTTGCCATGCGCTCGAAACAAGGCAAATAAAAGGCCAAATCCGCGCCCTTTATTCCTTGCCTTTCAAACTCTTTTTCACCTATTTTCAAAAGCTCATCAAAGGCGTTTTCGGGCATATCCTTTCCAAAAGCGCCGACAAACTGCTCCAAAGAATTATGCACGGCCGTGCCGTATTCCGCCGCCCCCGGTTGATAGTCAATGTCTTTAAGCGCGGTAAGACCGAGAATATACTCGGCATATATGGAATAAGGATCACGCATCCACTTTTCAATTTTCGTCACCGACATTTTCCTCGGGCGCACATTTACGGGAGGACACGCCCGTGGCGGCGTCATCGCCTTTATTTCATCGAAGCGAGGCATATCCACCTTTTCGGCAAAGTCCAAAAACTCTGCCTGCATAATACCGTCATCAATTCCGGCAGACTGTAACACCGCTTCCATTCTGAACAACCACCGCGAAGGAACGGTAGGCGCTCCGTCCTCCTTTTTCGCCCTTGTCAAATACACTTTAGGAAAGGAAAAGAGGCAGGTAAAATCGTGCGCGATGATTCCTATTTCCTCATCTTTGGAAGGCATACCTATCTGGGCTCTCATCTGTCTGGAAAGCCAAGGATCGGCATCCGGCAGCCTTGGGAAGCTTCCCTCGTTAAGCCCTGCGATAACAACGACATCGGCAGTTTGCAACCTTGCCTCAATCGGTCCTAAAATATCAAGGCGCGGGTGAAACCCGTAGCGAGGACGAGCATCAAATCCGCTCATAAAGCTTTTAAACAAAGCGGGATAATATATCGGATTGATTTTTCCGATATAATCACCATAGGTGAAAAGCTTGGCAATCGCCTCTGCCGCGTCTTGCCCGTCGTCTCCTTTCCACAAGCGCTCGCTGCCGCTTCTGTCCGCACTCGTCGCAAGTTGCTCGGCAAGCTTAACATGCGCGCTGAGCATATCCAAAAAATCAACTTCTTCACCGGCTTCAAAAAAGGAGAAAAAGGCCGCCAAATCCACCCCTTTACTTTTCAAATCCAAATCAAACGGCCTGCCCTGTCGCTTAGCTTTTTCCCACTTTCTGACATAGCGTTTAAAATCGCCCATATCCATTTTTGCCGCCGCCAAGGGGTGCTTTAAAAGAGCTAACTTTTTGGAATCGTCAGGGCTTGCCGCCGCATCTGCGAGCAGACTCAAAAAGACACCTTCCTTTGTCTGGGTAAGCTTTTGCCCTGCGGAATCATTCAAATCCACACCCCACCGCAACATTTGCACTGCCACTCTTTTTGCCAAGTCGCGATTAGTCGTGACCAGCATCGCCCGCTTACCTTCTTCCTCAAGCACCTGCCGCAGAATAAGCGCCACTGCCAGTGCCTCATCACCTTCGTTCTCGGCATCGATTCGCGCCACCCCTGCCAAAGCATCTTTGCTTATTTTTCCTTTAAGCTCGCGCCATTTATCCGTTGTGGCGGAAGGGCGCATAACCTCTCTGATGAACAGGCTTTTCTGGCTTTGCAAAGAAGGATTTTCCAAAGAGGTAACAGGCGCAAAAGCCGTCACATCTTTCCTTGCCACTCCCATTTTTAAAAGCAACTGCTTCATTGCAAATTGCGGGCTGGTTTCATCGGCAGCATCCCAAGTTTCGTCGTCCGTTTCCGTATCAAGTGCGGGCAGAATCACAAGCCCTTTAGGCATATTCGCCACCACGGTCAAAAGCTTCGCCGTTGAAGGCAAACTTCCTGTAATTCCCGCTACGATTACGGGATATTGAGGGGGCTCTTCCTCCCACTTTTTCGCTTTTGCATATAAAAGCTGCACCTCGCGAGCCGCGGGATTTATCTTACCTTTTTCCTTAAGGATTTTCGGATAGTCTTTTAAAATAAGCTCTAAAAACGACAGTATGCTTTGCAGGTGAAAAGCAAAATCCGCGGGCACCAGATTTTTGATATTTTTAAGGTCCGTTTCCGACCTTTCAAGCTCGTCCAAAAACTCTGCCAAAGAATCCGCCAGCGCCGCCGCCTTATCGGGCGTAGGATTATCGACTCCGTATTTTTCATAATCTGCCATAATCATGGAAGTAAGAATTACCTTGCGTTCCAGCACATCAATCGCGGGCAGAATATCGTTACTTTCAAAAAAGGCGGTATCTTCCAAAGCCCTGAGCGCCACGATTTTCGGCAGTAAAAAGACCTCGCCCCCGCTTTGCCGCACAAAGGCATCTTTCAAGGTCAAAATCGCGCGCTTGGTCGGCAAAATCACGACCGTATTTGCAAGCGCCAAAGGATCCTTTTCCCCGTCCTTTAAAAGCTTTTTTGCCAGCTCGTCCGCCATTGATAACGACAGAGGCATATTTTGCACATTTGCCGTCATAACGCCTGCCTTTCCGAAAGCTCCGGCGCCGCAAGTCTATCCTGCCACCCGCTGCCATAAGCTTTTAATTCCACATTGCGAGCGCCCTCGTCACCTTCTGCATTTTGCAAATGTATGCCCAGATAATCCCGAGGCATATAGTCCCCGATTTTTTCCGCCCACTCTATAAGACACACCCCGCTCAAAAGCGCCTCTTCAAACCCGATTTCCACAACTTCGTCGGGATTTTTCAAACGGTAAAAATCAAAGTGCGCCACCTCACCCAAGCTCGCATTTTTTGCATCATAAGTTTGCACTAAAGTAAAAGTAGGACTAGGAACTTCCACCTCCTCGCCGCATAGCTCTTTTATAAAGAACTTGGCAAAAGCGGTCTTGCCCGCACCCAAATCTCCATGCAAAGCGATAACATCGCCGAACTTCGCCATTTTTGCAATTTTCACTGCCAGCTTTTTTGTATCAACCAAAGAGGCGAGGTGCATTTTCATCAAAACAATCCGCCGAAAAAGGACTTTGCTTTATTTGTAATCGACGAGGACGAAGAAGCACTGCTGCGCTGATTTTCCTTTCTTCTTCGCCATTCGGAAGGAGCATAAAACTGCCCTGCCCACATGCCGTTTTTAGCATTTCTTGCCGCCTGCTCATAAGGAATATAAACCTTTGTCTCATAAGGATTGGCAAACGCCCAGCCCGATGAAACCATTGCAACCCCCAAATCATTATTATTGATATTGCACACCGCCGACACCAAAGACATATCCGTCTGCCCCTGTGCCATCACCTTGCAATCCAGCGGTGTTGCACCCGTGAACTTTTTAAGCTGACGTATAGCCTCTTGCCCGCATTGATAAGGCCGCCCGCGCTTATCCGAGCAAGTCTGATCCGGATCGGGAGTATCAATACCGAAAAGCAAAACTTTCAAATCATTAACTACAAACTGACTCCCCGATCTGATTCCGGAAATAGAGCCGACAAAGCGCTTTTCCTGCCTTGCCATAGACGCCGTGCTGACCTCTTGCTGACCGGAATCCACAAGCATCGCAACGGGAACATAGGCGGTGCTGCCGTCTTGTTGCGTGACCGGAATATAGTCCCCTACCGCACCCGGAACCTGCCTCGGCGTGCCCTGTCCTCCTTGTCCTTCGGAAGTTTGCGCCCCGCCGCCGGAGCCGTCAAAAATACCTTTGACCTTGGCGGTGACCGTATCAAATGTCCCCGTAAGGATAAGCAAAATAACCACGATGACAAAGGCGATAATCAAAGTTGAAAAACAGCCCAAAAACTTCCATAAGAACTTAAGGAAGAACACCATGCTGATAAGAGCGACAATAACGCCCAGCACGCCTACCGCGATACTTTCGGGTGTTTCACCGCTAAGCCCGAAATTGCCCACACCGATACCGCCCAAGGCAATAATAATCAGCACTATCTTCAGCATAAAGCCCATATTCTTCCGCCGTTTTTCACAAAGCTAAAAACAAAGTAAACCCGAGTTTACTCGGCATCGGTTTCTTTTTCAAGCACTCGTTACGGGCAAGATGCAAAAAGTCAAAAAAGCCAACTGCCAAGGGCAAACGCCCGAGGAGCAAAAACAACGACCCCAAAGCCTAAAAATTAAAGCTAAAGCCTAGTGATAGCTTCCGCTACCTTCTCTTTCCTTTTTGCGTTTAGCAATCAAAACTTCGCGCACATTCTGATTTGTCGGCGCCTTGCGAGCACTGCGGTGAGGCAAGTTGATAGGCTTACCGTCCTTATCCAAAGGCGGCAATCCACGCAATTTCCTTATTTTGTTGTGCTCTGCCAGCAATTTGGGATTACCCTTGACATTCGCCAAGAAAGACAACCTGCGCACTTCTTTCACCTCTTTTTTAAGAGGCTCTTTCTCCCTTGGTTTTTGCAATTCTTTTGCAACGCGTCTCATCTCCATTTGCTTTACTTCCATGCGCTCAATCTGCGCCATGGAAATTGCGCCGCCGGCCATACCCAAAGCAAACAAAGCATTATCGCGATGCTGCTGAGCAATCATCATTTGATTCTTTCTGTCCTGATGGACTTCTTCGTTCTTTTTTGCTTCCTTTTTGGCCTTTTCCAGTTTCTTTTGCTCTTCCTCAAGCTTTCTTTCTTTTTCCCGAATCTCGCGCTTGATTTCCTCTTCGTTTTCAACCACTTCCTCGCGATATTCTCTCAAAAGAATGCGCCTGAAGATTATAGGATTAACCTTCAAAGCATACACGCGCCCGCGGAACTCGGCAGGAATAAACATAGCTTCCTGAGACTTAGAGAACTCCTCGTGTCCGTCGTCATCACCACCGCCCGCGCCATACATGGAGATATAGGCATTTATGGCATCGTGATAAGCGCGCAGTCTGTCGCCTTCTGATAATTTTCTGGGATCGCTTGTCATTTTTCTTCCCTCCGTTTAATATACGCTCTAAAAGTATCTTGCTTAGTTATCGCATAGAATACTGATTTAGTCAATAATTTTAGGAAATAAGCATGATAGTAATAGGCATTTGCGGCGGCATAGGAACGGGAAAGACCACCATTGCGAACATTTGCAAGAAGTCGGGCTATCCGATATTTTACTCGGACGCCGCTGTTGCAAAGGCATACGAGCAACCGAGCATCATCTCGGCAGTCGCTAAAATCGCCCCGCAAAGCATTATCGGCGGCGCCGTCAGCAAAGAATCCTTGTCCGCAACAGCAGTAAAAGACCCCGCCTTTTTACCCAAACTTGAAGCCATAATCCACCCTGTCATTTGCAAAGAAGCCGCGGCTTTCATAAGCAAGCACAAGGCCGAAGGAGCATCTTTGGTTTTTATTGAAGCGCCTTTAATGTTCACATCAAACATGCATACTTTGTGCGACTATACGATTACTCTCACCTCCTCTAAAAAGATACAAAAAGCCCGTGTCTTGCAAAGAAAAGGCATGACTGCGGAAAAGTTTGAAACCCTATACGCCCGCCAACAAAAAGAAATGGCACTATGTAAACAAAAAGCCGACTTTATCATTTGCACGAACGGCGATATATTGACTACAAAGCAACGCTTAAAGCAAATACTTTGCCAAATCGCCTCATCGCTTGAAAGCACGAACGGTCTTGGACAAAAGCAAAAAGGAGAATAACTATATGACCTCTACCGAACAAAAAATCACCAAAGCGGTTTTCCCCGTTGCCGGACTTGGCACCAGATTCCTGCCTGCGACCAAAGCGATACCGAAAGAGATGATACCCATCATCGACAAACCGCTTATTCAATACGCGGTTGAAGAGGCGCTTGAAGCCGGCATTACCGAACTTATTTTCGTCACATCAAAGGGCAAAGTCGCCATTACCAACCACTTTGACTACATGCCCGAACTTGAAGAGGCTCTTTCCTTAAAAGGCAAAACCAAAGAACTTGAAGCGGTAAGAAATTGCACCCTTCCCGCCGGGCAAATGATGTCCACCCGCCAAAGCAAAGCCTTAGGACTCGGCCACGCAATTTGGTGCGCAAAAGAGTTTGTGGGTAATGAACCTTTTGCCGTCCTTTTGCCCGACGATTTATTTTTCAACACTCCGAATTGCTTAAAACAACTTGTTGACAGGTATTTTGAAGTAGGCGGAAACATTGCTGCCGTCACCGATGTTGAACGAAAAGATACCAACCGCTACGGCATTTTAAAAATAAAGAAGGACGACGGCACGCTTGTCTCGGCTTCGGATTTAATCGAAAAGCCCGCGCCCGAAAGCGCGCCATCAAATGTTGCCATTTTGGGCCGCTACATTCTTTCCCCTGAGATTTTCTCTGCGCTTGATAAAAAGGTTGTCGGCTCCGGCGGAGAGATTCAATTAACCGACGCCTTGACCGCGACCATGGATAAGACCCCTTTTACGGGCGTTCGCTTCATAGGCGAGCACTTTGATTGCGGCAGTATGGAAGGCTGGTTAAAGGCGAACATTTACATGGGACTGGAGCTGCCCGAAACGCGCGACCTTATCACCAGCTACATAGAGGAAAAGGGCTTTAGGAAATAACTGCTGGACAAAACCTAAAGTTTCTGCTAGTGTCCCGCCCCTAATTAAATAAGGAGAAAATAAAATGCATGCATGGCATACAGTGGACATAGGGAAAAATTGTCCGAAAGAAATTAACACCGTGATTGAAGTCCCCATGGGCTCCAAAATCAAATACGAGCTTGATAAGACCAGCGGCTTAATCATTGTTGACCGCATACTTTTCAGCTCTGTTCATTATCCCGCAAACTACGGTTTTGTTCCGCAAACTTACGGCGACGACCACGATCCTTTGGATATTCTTGTCCTTGGGCAAGTCGCGGTTGAACCGCTTTCGATTATGCGCGCAAAGCCCATCGGCGTAATGAAGATGATTGATTCGGGTGAGCCTGACGACAAGATTATTGCCGTTCACGCCAACGATCCCGAGTTTAACCATTATGAATCCGTTGACCAGCTTCCTCCGCATCGTCTTGCGGAAATCAAGCGCTTTTTTGAAGACTACAAAGTCTTGGAAAACAAGGTCGTTGAGGTTGAAACTTTCCTTGGAAAGGACGAAGCTTACCGCTCAATTGCCCACGCTGTTGAGCAGTATGAAGAAAAAGTAAGACCTATGTTGAAAATGGGCTTCAAGGCTTAGTTCTAAAAGTTTAGGTTTAAGATTAAATACAACTTTTAAAGACTTTTCCCCGCTCTTCAAAGTTCTTGTAAAAATCATAACTCGGAGCAGCGGGGGAAAGCAAGACAACCCCTTTCTTAGGGGTTATTTCTTTGGCTATTTCAACCGCCTCTCGCATATTTTTTGCTGCCGCCGCCATCGCCCCGAGCGCCGTTAATTCCTTGTATATCCGCGCACCGGTGGAAGGCAAAGTAACCGCGCGAACCTTATGCTCTTTTATATATTTGCAAAGCTCGGTGTAATTCTGCTGACGCTCAAACCCGCCCACAAGCAAAGTAACCTCCCGCCCGCCAAAAACCTTTAAAGCGGCAATTGCCGTCTCGGGCGTGGTTGAAATACTGTCATCAATAAATATAAGCCCGTCCCTTTCGCCCACTTCCTGCAAGCGATGAGGAAGCGGCTCAAAAGTTCCAAGATGTTTTTTCGCTCTTTCCACATCAAACGAAAGCGCCTTTAAGCAAGTTAAAACCGCATTTGCATTGGAAAGATTATGCTCTCCTTTAAGGGACAAATCCCCTGCTTCGCACAAGTTTTCATCATTAAAGAAAACCACCTTTTCTTTAGCGAAAATCTCGCCCGTTTTCGCATCTTTTTTATTCACGATTTTCACCGAGCTTTTAAAAATCACATTACACTTATCCTTAAAATAGCGCTCGTGAGAACCGTGCCAGTTAAAATGCTCGGGGTAAAGATTCGTTAAGATAGCGACATCAAAGCCGCGCTCCAAATCCGCAGCCTGATAGCTTGAAACTTCCGCCACCACAAAATCATACTGCACCAAATCGTTAGCCGCACACAATAAAGGCTCACCGAAATTGCCGCCAAGGAAAACCCGCTTTCCTTCGCCCTTCAAGACATGCGCCAAAAGCGCGGCAGTGGTGCTTTTCCCCTTTGTTCCCGTAACCGCGACGAGGATCGGCTTTTTATCAAGCCCTGCCACATATTCCAAGAAAAGCTCCGTCCCCGAGGTAAACTTCACGCCCTTTGCTTTTGCCTCTTTTATAATCGGTTTATAAAGGCTGACACCCGGCGACTTCACCACCAAATCCATATCCGAAACTTCGCCTTCATCGTCCTCGGTAATGATGATGGGACTAATACCAAAGCTTTTTAAAAAAGCCTCATTTGCCTTACCTTCGGCACCATAGCCCCACACGGCGACTTTTTTATTTTTGTAATCAGAAAGGTTCATCTTGGAACTCTTTGGGAATGTTATGTTTTTGCGAGCGAGTGAAAACCTTGCGCACAATCTCCTGACAATCACCGTATTTTGCCACGACTTTAGGCATCAATTCCTTGACGATATAGGCAGTTTTCCACTCGTCCAAAGATGACAAAAGTGTAAGCGCCGCAACCGATTCCTCTATCTCGCCCACGCACTCGAAAGGACGGAAAGCGGAAAGCCCCAGCAGCTCCTCATACCCTCTTTCCTGCTCGGGTTCGGCGAGTAAATCGCGCCCGAACAGCGGCACCAGTTCATCGCGAGCCATAAACGGGGCCAGCGCCAAAAACACGAAACGGCACTTGTCACAAACGCCACACCATCTGTCCACTCGCTTTGTCTCATCAATTTTAAAAGCTCTGTTACAGCTGGTAAATGCACCCAAATACTGCTTATACTTGGAAAATCTTTTAGCAATTTCCAGCTCGGAATATTCGCGCAAAATTGAAAAGTAATTAAACGACGGCAGCAGATTCTGCCTGACAAAATTGGAAAACAAGTTTTCAAACTCAAACGACTTGCTCCATTGATGATTGACTTCTTCGCCGTTTTTAAAAGTATTGCCGGTGTTTGCCGACCGCTCTATCGCCATCACGACGGTATCAAAGCCGTAAATAATCGCGGACGCCACCATGATAAAGGACAAAATCCCCGTCACCGGCACATGCCCGTTAAAAGTATTTTCGCGCTTGTTAAGCTCAAACAACAAAGGCGACAGCTCTCTTTTTACGGACAAAGAGGAAAAGCCGGCAATCTTCATCACATCTTTAATTGCTTTATGTTCTCCTACGGCAAACATTATCGGAGATATGCCTTTTCCCCTCAACATTTCCAAGGCGAGTATCGAATCTTTTCCGCCGCCCACCGGCACCAAAACACCTTTTGGCAGCTTCACATCATCGGGCTCGACATACGCGCCTTCCGCTTTAAAATCAGG
>CACZRW010000055.1 GCA_902783675.1 uncultured Pseudomonadota bacterium
AGTGCCAGCTTAATCTTACTTTTCGGAAATGTTAAGAGGGGTTTAAGGCTTCGCCCAATTAGGAATTAGGAATGAGGAATTAGAAATTAGGAATGATTGCGTTTTTGCTTTTTTGCAAAAACAACTTTTATTTTTTTATTTTTCCTCATTTCTCATTTCTCATTTCTCATTCCTCATTCCTCATTCCTCATTGGGCGAAGCCTTAAACCCCTCTTAACATTTCCGAAAAGTAAGATTAAGCTGGCACTTATGAGCAAGATAACTTACATAGCCCCCGCATCTTTAACCGCGCTTGCGGGCGCGGCCGCTTTCATAAGCCCTGCGCTGGCCATGGGTTTTGCCGCCGCTTCACTTTTGTCTCTTATCCCTTTGGCGAAAGATAAAAAGGACAAAATCGCCGCCATAGAAAACACCATGCTGCTGGAAGACTCCCGTTTCCCAAAGGCACTTTGTGACCCCTTGGGAAGGATAATTTCCTATAACATACCTGGCGGAGAGTTCTTCGGCACCGATGGCATTTTCACCAAAATCGCAAACGAGCTTTGCCCCACCGACTCTGCCACCAAAGAAGCCTTTGCCAAACTTTCCCAAAGCCTTTCTTTAGGGCTGGACACGAGCGCTGCGCTTTCCTTCGGAGCGAAAGGCGACAAGCGCTTTTTCGTAGAAATGCGCAAGATAAAGTCCCGCCCCTTGTGGCTCGCCACCGCAAAGGACATTACCGCCAAAACGCAAATAAACGCCTTTTTGCAAAAGGAGCGCAGAGAGCTTTCCGCCTTTTTGGATAACATCCCGATAGGGCTTTTCGCCACCGACGCAAAGGGCAATATCTTGGTTGCGGGCGGCACTTTTTGCAAATGGCTGGACATATCAAGCACGATGATAGTGGGGCTTAACATCGCGGACTTTATTGTCGGCAATAACAAGCCCGACCCGCTGACCGACTGGCAAGGCGATGTTACTTTCAAAACGGCAAAAGGCAATTTTTTCAAGGCGCACTTTCGCCAATTTTTAAGCATTGAGGATGGCGCAAGCATTATCCGCGCGGCAGTGATTCGCAATGTCTCCTCAAAGCGCGAACTTGAAGGCGAGCTTGAACAGACCAAGCGGCAGGTAGCACTGCTTTTCGGCGACACGCCCTTTGGCATTGCGCTTGCGGACAAAGACGGCATCATCTCGGAAGTGAACCCCGCGCTCATAAAAATGCTGGGAAGGAAAAAGTCCGACATTGTCGGCGAAAGCATTTTCAAAACGCTGGGCGAAACGGACTGCCTTGAGCTTCAGGACAAAATGACAAAGGTGCTGCAAGGCTCTGCCGCCGGCGCAAGGTGCGAAGTCAAGGTGGATTTAAGCGGCTCCTCACCCTCGCCCGAGCGCATTTTCGCCATTTTCATTCGCCCGATGAAATCGCTTGCCTCCGACTCGGCTTTAGAAACCGAATACATCTCCGGCCTGATTTTCCACTTCTTTGACACTACCGAGTGGAAGAATTTGGAACTGCAATTTGAGCAAGCGCAAAAGATGCAGGCGATGGGACAATTGGCAGGCGGCATTGCTCACGACTTTAACAACATTTTGACCGGCATTTTGGGCTTTTGCGACTTCCTTTTGGCAAGGCACAATGTCGGCGATCCATCCTTCACCGACATCATGCAAATCCAACAAAACGCGGCACGAGCGGCAAATCTTGTCCGCCAACTTTTAGCCTTCTCGCGCAAGCAATCCTTGACACCTAAAATTATAGACACCTCGGAAGCGGTTGCCGACATCGTCGACATGGTGCGCCAGCTCATCAGCGCCCGCTTTGAAGTAAAGGTGGATTATGCCCGCGACCTCGGCTATATCCGCATTGATAAAGGCCAGTTTGAGCAAGTCTTTATGAACCTTGCGGTGAACGCCTGCCACGCCATGGGCGACAAAGGCACTATTACCATAAACATCTCGCCCTGCACCTTTACCGAGCCGCAACAAAACGATTCGGAAATAATCCCCGCGGGCGACTTTGTGCTGTTTGAGTTCAGCGACACGGGCTGCGGCATTCCCAAGGAAAACCTAAAGCGCATATTTGAGCCTTTCTTCTCAACCAAGTCCGATAAGGGCGAAGGCACAGGGCTGGGCCTTGCGACCGTTTACGGCATTATCCGCCAGACCGAAGGCTTCATCTCGGTAGAAAGCAAAATCGGCGTCGGCACGACTTTCAAAGTCCTCCTTCCCCGCTTTAAAAAGCCAAAAGGCGAGGCCGCCCCAATCCCGACCGAAGCCCCGAAGCAAGTCACCATTTCCGCCAACATGCCCCCCGTAAGCTCCGGCAAAGACTTAAAAGGCACCAGGATTTTACTTGCCGAGGACGAATCCGCCGTCCGCCTTTTCGCCGCCCGCGCGCTCAAGAACAAAGGCTTTGCCGTGACCGCCTGCGACTGCGGCGAATCCGCTTTGGAAGAGGCCCGCAAAGATCGCCACTTTGACTTGCTGCTTACGGATATGACCATGCCGGGCATGGACGGCGCTACGCTGGCAAAGGAAGTAAAAGACCTTATCCCGTCCGTCAAAGTCATTATCATGAGCGGCTTTTCCGAGGACATCGCCAAAGGCGCGCTTGCCGACAATGAAGAAATCCACTTTTTAGGCAAGCCCTTCAACCTTGACCAAATCACTAAAAAGGTCAAGGAAGTCCTCTCCTAACCTTTTCTCTTGACAAAAAGCCGCAAAGTGCTACTCTTTCCTCCACGAATTAAACGAGGTAACTATGAATCAAGACATTAAAAACAAGTTTAAAGCCACATTTTGCGGAGTTGCCGCGGCTCTCGGATTTACCGGTCTGATTGTCTTTGGCGCTCACGCTACGGTGTATGCTCAAGCCTTAAGTCTTATTCCCGCCGCAATTTGCGGACTTGCTTCTTTAGCCTTTATTAACCTTATGTTCAAGACGCAGTCTCGCTGATATAGGGTTAAGGGTTAAAGTTTAAAGCTTAAGGCTTAAGGTTGTGGCTAAATGAAAGATGAGGTGAGCCATGAGTAAACGTCTTAAAGCAGCCTACTGCGGAGCCATCGGCATCCTTGGACTTGCCGGCTTTACGATCTCTGCAATCCATTTAGTGGAACAACCTTTGTATATTATCCCTGCCGTCCTTTACGGTGCAGTATTTTTGCAATTCGGTAATCTTATGGACAAGGAAATGTCTCACGGATAAGTAGTTAAGAGTTAAAGGTTAAAGGTTAAGGTTTAAGGCTAAATGAAAAGCGAGGAACGCCATGAGTAAAAATTTTAAAGTTAAATGTTGCGGGGCCATCGCCTCTCTCGGGCTTATAGGTTTTACAGCCTTTGCCGCCCATGCGGTAATATTTAATCAGCCTTTAAGTCTTATCCCCTCATTAGCCTGCATCGGCGTATCGCTTGCTTTTGGCGATTGTATGACCAGAGTGCAAGCCCGCTGATAAAAGGCTTACAAGTTACGGGATAAGGTTTAAGGTTAAATGAAAAGCGAGGTGAATCATGAGTAGAGATTTTAAAATAAGATGTTGCGGAGCTACCGCCGTCGTCGCAGCTGTCAGCGCCGCCATTCTCAGCATCTATGCCGTAGTCCAGCCGCTGTTTGTCGTCCCTACCATAGCTTGCTGTGCCGTAGCCGGGATATCTTGGGCTCTTGCGGAAACAGCTATGGTGCGTTAGCAGGCAAAAGCTAATTAGGAATTAGGAATGATTGCGTTTTTGCATTCTGCAAAAACAGCTTTTGTTTTTTCTCATTCCTCATTTCTCATTCCTCATTCCTAATTTCTCATTAAACTCATCACCTTATAAGCTTATAAACAACTGTTACAGCGATTGTTCTCTCTTTTTTCTCTTTTTTCACAAAAAGTTCTTGCTTAATGAGAACAAATAAGATACAAAAGTCCTTATTGAAGTGACCCCCGTTTTATGAGATAAGGAGAAATCAAATGTCAGCAACAGTTTTAAAATTAGTGGAAAAGGAAATGGATAAAGGAAAAGCTCTTGACGCTGCGCTCTCTCAGATTGAGCGCTCTTTTGGTAAAGGTTCTATTATGCGCCTTGGCGACTCGGACAACGCGGTTGAAGTTCCCGCAATATCGACCGGCTCGCTGGGTTTGGATTTGGCGCTTGGTATCGGCGGCTTGCCCAAAGGCCGCATTGTCGAGATTTACGGCCCCGAAAGCTCGGGCAAAACGACCATGGCTTTACAAGTTGTTGCCGAGTCTCAAAAGCAGGGCGGCTCGTGCGCCTACATTGACGCCGAACATGCGCTTGACCCTTCTTATGCGGGCAAGCTCGGCGTGAACATCGGCGATTTGCTTATATCGCAGCCTGATACGGGCGAGCAGGCATTGGAAATTGCCGACACTTTGGTGCGCTCGGGGGCAATTGATGTGCTGGTGATTGACTCGGTTGCCGCTTTGGTTCCGAAGGCCGAGCTGGAAGGAGAAATGGGCGATTCCCATGTCGGACTTCAAGCCCGCCTTATGAGCCAGGCACTGCGTAAATTGACGGCATCGGTCGCGCACTCTAACACTTTAATGATTTTCATTAACCAGATTCGTATGAAAATCGGCGTGATGTTCGGTTCTCCGGAAACGACGACGGGCGGCAATGCGCTTAAGTTTTATGCTTCGGTTCGCCTTGATATTCGTCGCATCGGCTCAATTAAGGACCGCGAAGAAACTATCGGCAATCAAACTCGTGTAAAGGTGGTAAAGAACAAAGTATCTCCTCCGTTCAAGACCGTTGACTTTGACATCATGTATGGCGAAGGCGTATCGAAAACGGGCGAGCTTGTTGACCTTGGTGTAAAGGCGGGAATAGTGGAAAAGTCCGGCGCATGGTTCGCTTATAAGGGCGAGAAAATCGGTCAGGGCCGTGAAAACGCCAAGCGCTATTTGAAGGACAATCCCAAACTTGCCGCCGAATTGGAAGCTGCAATCCGCGCTCATGCCAAGGATATTTCCCAAACCATGATCGGCTCGGCGGCAAAAGATGAGGCTGACGCAGATATAGCGGAAGGTTCGGAGGCCTCGGGCGAAGCAGGCCTTGCCACGATTGAAGAATAACTTTCTAACCTTACTCCTTAAAAAATCCCCGCTTTTAAAAACAAAAAAGCGGGGGCTTTTTAATTTTCTTGCCAATTGCGCTTAAAAATAGTATCAACACCTTTCACTTATGCCGACGTAGCTCAGTTGGTAGAGCAACTGATTCGTAATCAGTAGGTCGGTGGTTCAAGTCCACTCGTCGGCACCAGATTTTCTCGCCCCTCATCCGCTTTTGTCTGGAAATAACCCCGCCGCCACGGCACCTCGTCGCCACACCTCCGCCCCCTGCCCCATCGGCGGCATCGGTAGCGACAGCAAAAGGGTAAACCCTACTCGCACTTATACTCAACCCTGGTCGGCACGAATAGCGAGCAATCCCAATAATTTTGCCCCAAAAACTTGGGGCTCTTGCCCGTCTTTGCACACTCGGCTTCGGCAAGCTTCAAAACCTCCTCGGGACTGGACGCCGAGGAATTGTAGCAAATAGAGACCTTCTCCGGCGTGGACTTACCCACAATCGCAAGCGTCCCCGCCTCTCTGCGAGCATCAACATAAGGAGCAAAG
>CACZRW010000056.1 GCA_902783675.1 uncultured Pseudomonadota bacterium
AGCAATGCCTCTTGCTACCGTGTGCCCGATATAAGGAACATAGCTTCCCGCTTCGGTATAGCTTACCGCAACGCCGTCAGGCAGGACCTTGCCCACCAGACCGGCTCTGCCGATTACCGAGGAGTCGGGGTTTACTACGCCTACAAAGGCCGCCTTATCGTCAACGACCGCCGAGCCGGTTTGAATGCCGCCAATGGTGGAGCCGGAAGCGTCAATGGCGTAGCCCGAGGGAAGCACCGTGCCGATATTCTCGTTTGCTAAAGATGTAAGTTTGCCGGTGCCGGATACAAAGCCGACGAAGTTACCGACATTGTCAAATACCTCGCCCAAAGGCAAAGTTTGCCCCGTAAGCTCTCCGGCTTTGCCAACTACGGCGCCGTAAGGCAGTGCCGTGCCCGCAATATCGCCGGCAGGAGAAATGACCGAACCGTCCGCTTCAACATAGCCAAGCGCCTTTAAGTTAGAAGCAAAAGCAATGCCCTTTACCACGCGACCGGCAATGATTTTGCCGTCGGCGGTGACTTGTCCGTCCGCGGTGACTTTGCCAAGGCTTTCGGCGCCGGTGACAATGTTACCCGCGCTGGAGATAAAGCCCGCGAGCTTGCCACCGTAACCGATAACGGCATCAGGAGTTAAAACCGCGCCCAAGGGGTTCATCGTCTTATCCACGACCACTCCCGAGGCAAGCACCGTGCCGACCGGAGATACACCCGCTACCACAGTGCCGTCTTCGCGGACAAGGCCCAAGATGTCGCCCGTCATATTTACCGCAACAGCGCCAAAGGGAATGACTTTGCCAACTATGGTGCGACCCGTGGAACTTAACACCGCGCCCGAAGGAAGGACCCTGCCGATAATGCCGCGCGAGTCGGAAACTTCGCCCGTGAAGGTGGTATGACCGATGACAGAGCCTTTATTGCCTATGACTATGCCATAGGGAACAAGCGCGCCGGATACCTCGCCCGCGGCCGACAGAGCCATACCCGAGCCCGTGACTTTGGCGACGAAATTACCCGCTTCGTCCGAGACTATGCCGCTGGCAGTGGCGGGCAAAGTGCGCCTTGCGCCGATGGAGGTATAAATGCCGGAAGAGGCAACTTTGCCTACATAGCCGCCCATGGTGTCAATGACCGAGCCGTCGGGCATTACTTTGCCGAAGGCGTTGCCTTTTAAATCAACCGCCGTGCCGCCGAAAGTAACCGCGCCCATTAACACGCCGTTTTTGCCAAGAACCACACCCGCGGGAACGGCGTTGCCTAAAATCTCGCCATTAGCGGCAATGACCACGCCGGCAGGAGTGACTTTGCCGACCTCGGCTCCCAGCTTATCAAAGAAGGCGCCGGACTTGCCCACATAACCGAGCGAACGGGCTTGCCTGTCCACGACGATGAGTTCGTCTTTGGCAGCAAAGCCTACGACTTGCCCGCTTTCGCCAAGGACCAAACCGCCCGCCAAGGCGTAACCCGCAACTGCTCCCTTTTCATTCACGAATTGTCCCGAGGCATTTATCTTGCCGATGACAGTGCCTTTGTAATCAACCACCGCGGCGGGAGATACTACGCCGCCGATAATCTTGCCGGCATTGGTGACCGCACCCGATGCGGTAACTACGCCAAGAACAGCGCCGTTTACCGAAATCGCTTCGCCGCTTGCACCTACTTTGCCGATGACTTTCCCGTCCGCGTCAACTATGGCGGAGTCTTCGGGAATAATGGCGCCGATGACGCTGCCCGAGGAGTCAATGACCGCCTTGCCATAGCGCTTGGCGATGACCGAGCCGCTTTCATTTAAAACATCTGCGCCGAAGTATGCTTTACCCAAAAGCTTTCCTTCGGGTGAAAGAGCAAGGCCCGAGGGCTCTATCTTGCCGATGACATTGCCGGCGCCGTCAATGGCCACGCCGTCGGGAGTAATTCTGCCCAGCGCAAGGCCGCTTTCGTCAGCAACCGAGCCGTCCGGCATAATCCAGCCGACATTCTGTCCCGCGCCGCTTATGACGGTGCCTTTGGGTAAAATGCCGCCGCTACCCGCGCCTTGCGAGGGAAGAACGCCGTTTTGACCGATGCAGCCGGCGTATATTCTGCTTTTATCATAGACTTCACCGTTTAAGCGCGTTTGTCCCAAAAGCCCGCCCGAGGAGGAAATGACGCTGCCGCCGAATCTTACATAACCGCGGCCGGTATCGCCTTCCCTTACGGAACCGTCGGCATAAACCTTTGCGCCGCCCGTTAACAAAGCGCCGTCAACGCCGATGGCGCCAAGGAAGCTGCACTTGCCGGAAAGAGCAACATCAAAGGGCATAACTTTACCGAGAGAGGTGCCCGAAGCGTCCACTACATCACCTTTGGGCAGGACCTTTGCCACGATGTCGCCCGAGGAGGCGGCTACCATGTAATTGGGAAGCGTAAAGCCGATGGCACCGCCGGCATTGCTTATTGCCAAGCCTTGCGGAGGAATGGCGCCGATAACCGCGCCTTTATCGCTCACGACCGTGCCGTCGGGCATGGCGCAACCAAGACGAGCGCCCGTGCCGGAAAGAGCCTTACCTATGTTGTTTATGTAGCCCGCGGGTTTGCCGTCCGCGCCAAGGAACAAGCCTTGTTTTATAACTCTGCCGATTGCAATGTCGGAAAGATTGTTTACCACGCCGTCAATGCTAACCCTGCCGATTTGCCGCGAAGCGTTGTCCACGACCGTGCCGTCCGGCAATACCGAGCCGATGAATTGGCAGCCAGAGCCGACCGCAATACCGCTGGGAATAAGTTTGCCCGCAACTTGCAAGTCGTTGAACACGACGATACCCGAGGGAGTTACCCTGCCCTTCTTGCCGTTTATTCCTTCAATAGAGGCGTCGGGCATGACAACACCCAAAACCTCGCTTACCACGCCGAGCGCAATGCCTTTGGGCGCGGCGTAACCTATAACCGAACCGTCAATGCCGACGACCCTTTTATCGCCGAGCATGGTGCCGATAATAACGCCCTTGCCGTCCGTCACGGTGGCATCGGGGTTCACGGTGCCCAAGAAAGTGCCGACACCGGTGATAACAGGCCCTAATTCCACCGCCGAGCCAAGGACATTTAACTTGCTGTCAATGATGGTGCCGTCGCCCAAGGCCTTGCCGATGGTATCACCCTTGTCGTCAATAACCGCGCCGTCCTTCATTATGCGCCCTAAAACCTTGCCTTCCATAGATACGGGAATAAGCTCGGATTCCGCTACGCCCATAGGCGCACCGCTTGCGTCAACGATAAGCCCGTCCGCACCGGCTTTGCCGATGATGTTGCCATTTGCGTCTATGACATTGCCGTTTGTGTCTATATAGCCGCTGACATTGCCGTCAAAGCCCATGACCAAGCGCCCTTTTTGCACGACCGGCGTGACAGAGCCCGCGCTGCCTCTGGCCGAGGAAGAAGGCTCGCAAACGCCGCACATGCTGGCGTCCGTGGCAGTTGCCTTTACGGGAATAATCAACTTACGCACGGGAGTGGTCGCGGCGGAAGGAGCCGCAGCACTTGATGCGGGAGCCTCTTCCTGCCAGCTTACGGTAAGGTTGTTTTGCATGGTGCGCGGGGTGCGCGGCTCCCACCAGACTTGCAGGTTGCAAGTCGCGTCGGGATTCAAAATACGGTCGTCCCCGCACAAGTTGTCTACATGAAAGCCGTTGTCCACACTACCTTCAAACTTTGCCGATATAACCTTGATTTTGCTGTTCACGGCAACAAGCGTAATCATAACCTCGCCACGAGTGCCGATGACGACATTGCCGAGGCTGCCCTCGTTCGGGCGCGCGTCCAGCATCGCCTTTGATTCATAGGCAGTAAGAGCGGGCGCCGTCGGAGATAATATCTCGCCAACGGTAACTTCGGGCGCGGCGAACGGGTCAACCGTGTTGGTAAAGGAAGGCTCTGCCTCCTCTACATCACCGTTGCCCATGGGAATAAGCGCCAAAAGGCCGATTATGAAAATTAAAGCAAAAACAATCCCTATAATCAAAACGATACGGTTTGATTTTTTGAGGTATCTATCAGAAGAGCTTAAAGGTTCGTTTGTCATTGTGTCCGCACAACTTTACAGTTAAGACCACGGCGACTTAATTGTCCGCAAACATTGTCGCCAACTTGTATGCTGGGAACAGGACCTACTCGCAAGTGGAACATTTCCTGCGCCCCGCTTTGGGCTGAGGAATCAACCGAATAATACGGTTGATAGCTGCCGATTAAATCCCAATTCCGGCGAGATATAGAGTCCCACGCGGATTCCAGCTTTGTAATATCTTTGTTAGAGGCAAGCTCCAAGGAAATCTTTTCCTTCCCGGGAGTGTAGGCATAAGCGTAAGAGCCAAGCTCCTCGCCGTCCTTTGCCATCATAGCCAAAGTTCTTTCAATGTCAGACCTGGCGTCGGGGCTAATCTTGCCCTTCGGCAGGCGGCCCATACCTTCAAAGTATAAGCCCGCATCGGCACCGTAACCCACACCGGCGCCCGCACTCGCACCGGCACCTATACCGGCAGCACCCGCACCTGCACCGGCGCCGACATTAGAGCCAGCACCCGCACCGGCAGCGCCTTTAGCTCCGGGGACGCGGTAACCCTTGGCAACCGCCTCGCCAAGCGAAGTCTTGCCGGCGTTTTGCGCATCTTTGCCAATGGGAGGCTGAACCCACCATGTCTGAGAGTTAGAGGTGCTGTAATCAATATATTCCAAGCCCATGGCAGGATCACGACGCAGCTTCAAGCACACGACCTTTTCGCCGTTGCGCAAAACCATATCGCCAACCGCCTCAACCACTATTAACCTGCCGTTAGGTCCGCGAGTTCTGAAACCCACGGGGCTTTCCGAGTCTTGAATGATTAAGTTTACTATGGGGCGTTCAAGCATCGCCAAAGCCTTTGGTCCAAAGTCAATGTATGTAAAGATGTTGTCATGCCATACGCGTTCGGGAGCGATGCTTATGTCATTAGGATTGGGGACATAAATCTCTATATCAAACTTGAACTCTTCGGGATTCATAGGTATCCCTTCAAGCCAGTTCTTTGGCGCATTGCTTGCCACATTCAATCCCGCAGAAGGATTGAGGGAGTCGCCCGGAGCTCCCGATGCGCCACGCCTACCGCTCGCCCAGTATGGAGCACTGGACGAAGCCGATGAGCCGGAACTTACCCCTCCGGTCGAGCTGCCAGAGGGGGAATTAGGGACCACTACATCCACCACCGAATTGGTTATCCTGTCCGTATTGTAAGCCTCGCTTCTGATGTAAAAGGCGTAACGGTTGCCCGAACGACCGAATACTATCAGGTTGGAGTCAACACCGATCATTCCCGGTTGAGTGAAAAGTAACAGAGAGTTCGGGGTCGGGAACTCGCCTACAAACGAGGTCGTGTCACCTATCCAAATAGAGTCTATCACTTCCCAAGACGGGAAATTAATTAAAGTTGCCATGCTTTCCCTTAATCTTACCGGAAGAACCATATCGGAAGACCAAACATAACGGGTATAGCCCGGCTTTGTTTGCCCTTCACCCATGTTCTTCATCGGATCGGACCAAGCCTTTTGAAGCATGCCGCGGGAAGTCATCATCCCTGTGTCAATCGGAGGGTAACTTCCACTTGATTGCTCTATCATGCTGTCGATCTTATCCATGGAAGTGGTATCAATCGAGCCCGCACTTTGAGCGAATGCCGCCCCCGCCGTTAGGAGAAGGCCGGCTGTTATACAAAGT
The DNA here is from genome assembly GCA_902783675.1 of uncultured Pseudomonadota bacterium. Classification (GTDB taxonomy): domain Bacteria; phylum Pseudomonadota; class Alphaproteobacteria; order CACZRW01; family CACZRW01; genus CACZRW01. Next base: position 5,722 of record CACZRW010000056.1, read on the forward strand.
ATTTTTTTCATTCCATATCCACGCAAATCAGCACCTATCTATTGCTGGGTTTAATAGAATATTCCCTAACCGTAAATCCTACCGGATTTTTAAGGCGCAGAGAATACTTTACTCTAGAGTTCATAAAATAGCCTATTCTTAACAGAATAGTCCAGCGAGAAACTACGGGCTCTGTTGCACCTTGCACCATATCCCTCGTTTCAATTTCAGCTTGCCAAATATCTTTGGGAAGCTTGTTTACCAAAATTATCTCCACATCACGGGTAAAGCCCTTCTCGCGCACTTGCGAAAGAGCGTCCTCGCTTTGCGAGACAAAGTCGGAATAAACAATGTCAGATGACATCCATCTTATCGGACCGTCAGGTCCCCAGCGCATCGACATATCTTCTATATCCGAAGTTACCGTATTCCTTTGCACTACATACTGCCGAACATAACTTTCCGTTATGACATCGGGATCGGTGGAATTGATAATCGGATCTATATTTACAATTTGCTCGTTCTTGTCTTGGAAGGAGAGCAAGAAAGGCTCGACCCTTTCCAAGGGAATCATATTCAAAATGGCAAGAACAAGAACTATGTTCGCGCAAAGGCTTACCACAAAGACAACCGTAAAGGCGCGCGCCGTCCACAAATAACGACGCTCGCGCAGGTCCTCAATGTCGGACATCTCCAACATCTTGACTTCAAGCTCTTTGCTTGAAAGCCGCGCTCCTCCTTGTCTTTTCGGTGGTTGTCCTGCCATCATAAGCCCTTGTCTTTTAAGGTTTTACCTATAGGTTAACTTTAAGATACAAGCCATTCGGGCAAGCCGGGCAGAGGTTCAACCTCTAAGCAAGCGCACGGAGAGCGCTTCAGCTCCGAAGGATCGGTGCCGATGCTGCGAGGTTGCGGTTGGTATTCGGACGCACACGACGCCAGTATCAAACCACCCGCCAAAACCACTAACAAACTTAAAAACTTCCCTGATTTTATTGATTTTTTCATAATCAGACCTCCCCATAGGTTTAACGAATACAATAGTAAACTTATCCTATTTCTAAACTTTTCGAATCGGCTTGTCTATAGTCTGATTAGGTTTTTTTTAACTTATTTTACTACCTTTTGTGCTAAATTGTATTCGGTAACCACAAAACCTAGCGGATTTATGAAAGAATTGGTCATGAGTTTGCCCCATTCAAGATTAGAGGCTCGGACCGAGGCATTCCACCTTTGGCGCTTGACGGCGCCGGTCGCGGGGGCGTAGGTGATGGTGTCAAAGTCGACACTCCACAAGTTGTTGGCAAGCTTCTTCACATCAATGATGTCAACTTCCTGCGGAGTTTCCGAGCCGTTGCGAATGCCTGCCATACGGCCGTTGAATTCGTCTTTGGATTTATAAAGCTCGTCATAAACGGAATCCGTGGACATAAGATAGACCAATCCGCCCGGCTGCCACCGAAAGCGCATAAGGCTCTCGTCATTTATGATGGTGTGGCGCAGGTTTATGTATTTGCGCAGCATCACTTCGTTGACGGCGTCAATGTGGTTCATGTCAAGGGAGACAGGGTCAACATCAACCATTTTGCCGGACGAGTTCTGCTTGGTCAGAACGACGGAATCAACGCGCATGGACGCCGCTATTTGCACCAGCGAAAGGGACAGAACGACATTACAAAAAAGCATCACTATGCAAAGGGCTATTGATATGCGCATAAGCATAGTTATTTGAAAGCGGCGGTAGTCGGTGGACGAATACGAAACCTTGCGGTTTAGCTCTGCGCCTTGAAAACGGGGAAAGTCGTTTGCCATTTTTGTCTTTGTCCTTCTTTGTCCTTCTTTAGTTAAGTTTAGCCTGCCGACCTAACTCTATACTTTGTTACCCGATCTACCTCATCACCTTGACGAGTTCGAGCGCTTTTTCAAAAGGCAGGTTCCCGTGTCAAAGTTAAACTTGGTGAAGAAGTGATCAACACTGCTGTCGTTGCCGCTTAACGCTTTGGGAAGGCGGGTCGCCCATTCGCCTTTTGATTCATTAAGTTTGCTAAAGGCGTCAAAGCGTTCCTGACGCGCAATGTCTATTTCTTCAATGATGTCATCAACATCGCCCTCTTCCAAAGTGCCTATGGGTTTGCCGCGGATTTTGCCGGTAAGCTCCGCCCACACGCCAATATGCGCATGCTCTTCCTCGGGCTCGGGGAACTCGGTCCCTTTGAATTGAGGATTGAAGGTGCGGGTAGTGTCGCCGGTCCAGCCGTAATTTTCCTCTTTCCTCGGAGTTTTGAAGCTGTTGTCGATTTTAAGCCGCTCAATCTTGGTGCGGCTGTCGCCGAAAGTGCTGGCGTCATAAGTGCCGGAAAGCGCCTTGTTCACCTTGCTCACCGAGGGTTTATAGGTGACGCTCGCGCCGGCAATATCTTCACCGCCGCCGAAGTAGAAAAGCGTCTGGTAAATGCGGGCAAGACGCTGCAAGAATACATCTTTCGGGCTGTCGCCGCCGGTGACGGTGGGACCCCTGCCTTCAAAGCCGGGGAAGTCGGGCAGCTTTATCTTCTCACCCAGCTTCCACTTTTCATAGGCGTCGCGCCATGAAGTCGCTTCACCCGCCTCTTCCTCGGATTGAATAACGGCTTTGGTTATTTCGCGAGCAATGTCACGGGCGTTGTCATAGAAAACATTGGCCCTTTCCAAGCTCTCGCCGTAAAGCTTGTCCATGCTTGCGGCGTTGGAAAGGCTGCCGGAGCGGGTCCTGAAAGTAGGCTGCAAACCCCGCACCTCGTAAATCTTGTTTGCATAGTTCACCGCCAGGTCGCTTAAAAGCTTGTTTAGGCTTTCTTGCAACTTTTTGTTTTCGTTCTTGGCGTGAGTGTTGGCGTCAACCGCGTGAACATAGGCCTCGTAAATGTCCAGGTAAACCTGAATGCGGTTCTGGTTCATCGGCAGGTTGCCAAGTCTGGAGATTTGCGGAAGCTGCGCTGTCATGTCGGCTGCCGAGAAGTCCGTCGGCTCGGCTCTTTCGCCGGAAGGATACGCCCAACCGCCCAAGGAGTGCGTAACCTCTGTCGAGGTCCACCTGTTATAAGTTGTGCAAGCCGAGGTTCTATACCTGTAGGTCGCGTCGTTTGTCCTCGGCGGGACTTTGCTTTTATCGTAGGTCGAGCCCACATAAGTCGCATAGGCGTCGAACTTTTCGCCAACACCGCCGCTCATAAGATTGCGCCACGGGTTAGGCACGGCCTCGTAAACGCCGTCCGTTGAACCATTCCTTAAGAGAGGGAACTCACCCGTCATCGGGGACAAATCGTAAACATTCTTGTATCCGCCTTTGCCGTCGGTGTCGGCGTCTATGTAAACACTTTCCATGACGCTGGGGCTGCCGTTATTCCAAATAAGCGGGCGCGGCATGACTTGGATTTGATCGTGAAGGTCATAGGGTCCGCTTAAAGGATTGGTGCAAGAGCCAACTCTCGGAGCCTCGCCGCCGAAGCCGTCCGGCGTCGGAGTGTAAACCAGCGCCCAATCGCAACAGCAGCAAGGAGGTTCGTCGCAATCACAAATCTCGCAGCAGACCCACCTGCTTTGTATTTGGTTGGCATGTTGCCATTGCGACACGAAGTTGCGAACTTTGTTGTACCACTCACCGCCGGGGATAAACTTGTAGTAATCGAAGTCCTCGTCTTCGTTAAACTCAAGTTGCAGGTCCGCCAAGTCTTGCGTCAAGCCCGCAAACTGGTAGTGGTCAACATAGTATCTTTTGAAGTTTTCCCAAACCTCCGATAAGTATCTTTTCTTTTGATCGGGCCAAAGCCTGTCCGAGCGGTTGGGTATGGGACCGAACTTTTCGTTGTGATACGCGTCCATTAAGAATTGATAGCCGACTTTCCACCGTTCTTTGCGGTATTCGCGAGCGGCTTTGTTGCTTAATTCCCAAAAAGAAATGAAAGCCGGATTATCCTGCAAACTTTGACCTTTGGGGACGGTGACTTTCATAATGTTGTCATAGTATTTTTCCCACTCGGTCGATGCCGTAGGAATGGCGGGAGTGGTGTATTTATACTCTACAAGCTCAAGCATGCCGCGCATGTTGTTGAACTTCTTAAGCTTGTTGTCAGAGCCCAAAAGGCGGTAGGACGAAGCGGTTTTACAAATGGCGTATTTGCTTGAATCTCTGGGCGTTTTCTTTTCATTGTTCCAGTCAGTGCAATCCAAAGTAATGGGGTCAAAAGGGTGCCCTTTCCAAACACCTTGCGAGGCTTTGGCATTGTTAAGCATAATCGTATAAGTGCCTAAGATGTAATGACGAAGACCCAAGTGCCAAATGTTCCTGCCCGCCAGATAAGGATAGCTGTATTTAGCGGTCGAGCCCGTTTCGGTATTGGTTATGCGCTCAAGGTTTTTCCATTTATCTTCTTCTCTAATGTTGTTTAAACGAACATCCGCAAGATTTTCAATGCTGTAGCGGTATTCGCGGTTGCCTTGCTTGCTGCTGCCCGAGTAAACCCTTTGCGTGAACAGGTCGGCAATTTGCCTTGCGTTACAATCGTCGGCGAGGCTCAAAAGCTCTTTAAACTTGTTTTCAACTTTTTGCGCCTGAAGGTTTTCGATATAGGTCTCTTGCATGGATATCATATCGACACGGCGGTTATGCTCCTCTATCAAAAAGGCAATGGCTTTTTCGGCCTCAATAAGGCTCTTTTCCAAATCAATCACGGGGATTTTGTCCGCATAGCGCGCCTGCTCGTGCATCGCGGGGACGGAAGTTTTCTTGACGGGGGCAGTGTCAACTTCGCCGACATACTTTTTGAAAATGCTGTCCGTGGTTTGGGCAAAAGATGCCGGAATGCCATAGGCGAGCGCCAAACCTATCACCCAAAACAAGCTGCGATAAAAGTATGTCTTGTGTCTCATTTTGCCTTGTCCTTCTTCTTTGTCCTTTTCCATGTCCCTTTTTATCCCTTTTTATCCTTCTTCGGTTCTTGCGCTTTTATTTTATGTTCTCGCGCTCTTCTTTGTCCATAAGGTAGATTTGCCGGATTTGACCGATGCCGCTATCGTCGCCGCGGGTCTTGGGCGAGCTGTTGTAAAGCGATGCCGCCGCCAGTAGCTTTAACCGTGCCGCCAAGACTTGCTGGTAGGTCGAAAGCAATTGGCTAAAGGCGTTGCGTGCGACAAAGTTCGCCTTTATATCGCTGTTGATATCAACATTGGCGCCTTTGTTGCCGGACATAAAGTCGCCTTTGAAACGATAGGCCGTAAGGTCAAGGTCGAAAGTTACATTATCGCCGACCAGCGAGGTCATAAGATTGCGCTTATCCTTGCCTACGCCGTAAGTGCCGGCACCGTCGGGAGCGTGGGGACGTCCTAAAAAGTCCAAAATGTCGCCCGTCTTAAGCTGGATATATGCGGCGGTTTTTATCGCCTCGACTATGTTTTCCTGCAAAAAAGCCTGGCGGCGGTTTTTGATGACGGTGTCGCCCACGGACTCACCGCCTACCAAAGTTACCGTCGTTTTGGGCGTGGTCCAGGTGACAGGGTCACCGTGCGAGCCGAACGGCATGAGCAACTTCTTTTCCAGCCATGCGGCAATTTTAAGCGGAGAGCGGTCGTCCTTAAACTTTTCGTTCGCTTTGCGATAGTCTTCCATCATGTCAATGGTGACAGGCTTTATTTCATAGGAATCAAGGGTCTGATAGCCGTCTTTGTTAAAGAATAAAATCTGGCGAATGCCGGGGTGCTGCTCGCTGCCGAGGCTCCCCCACAAACGGTTCTCCGAAGTAGCGGTGGTAAGTAAGCCGAAACTGCGGCTGCGGTCGTAAGACAGGGGATAAAGGGTCGTGCCTTTATCAAACATCTGTTTAAGCTTATCGGGCTCGGGCTTAAACGATATGGATATCTGGCGCATTTCTTCCAAGCGGTGGAAGGGGTGCGTGTGCGTATAAGGGCCCATGTAGTTGATAAGGTCGGGGACAATGCGCCTTTGCGCGCCGTCGTAAACATTATAGGCAAACGCCGCTTTTATCATAGAGGGAACGGTGTAGGATAAATTAAAAACTTTAAAATCATCTTTTAAAGTAAAAGGTGCTTCCTCTTTGGAGAAAAGCGAGGCTATTTCCAAATCCACAACGGGTATGTCACCGAAAGTCGCTAAAAGATTGTCGGCGTAAACTTCGGATATGACGCGAGAAACGGGCTTGTAATCAAACGCAAGCGCCGCCTTCGGAGCAACAAGCACCGCAACGATACCGCAAACAGCGGCGGCGGTGGTAATTGCGGCGGCGGTAACGGTGGCGGTTAAAACGGCAAAGCGTGACTTGTTCATTCCTTTGCTCCTCCTAAATCTACCTCGGTCCAATCAAAGGAAGGGGTGAGCCACAACCTTTCTTGCTCAGTCATACAAGTTTGCGACCAACCCGTGCCGTCCAATTTGTCCTCAATATCGGTGGTGGCAAGGCACTTGCCCGTGCCCCAAGTGGTGTTGGACGGCGGGTATATCCAAAAACGGTCGGTGCCCATCATCGCTAATATCGCTTCCATTTCCAATTGTGCCGAAGAAAGCAGTATGAGTGTGGATACTTCCAAAGACGCCCTTACCCACATGATGGTGTTTATGGCTATCATCTGCCTGATGCTGGTGGCGACGATTCTGTTCTGGGCCTTTTCTTTGCCGGTGAAAGTATAGTTTACCGGCATGTTCGTGTTCTTGGATTCTATAAACTTATTCCAAATGCACTCCATATACTGGTCGCGCGGAGCTTTTGAGCTTAACGGGTTATTCTGGCAAACATCTTGTAAAGATTCGGTTTTGATGTCCATAGCGGCGCCCGAGTATAAAGTGGTGATCTGAGCCTCCGGCGGATCGACGGGAGTGCGCGCCACATTGTCAATCGGCGCAGTGGCGGGTGCTCTGCCCGTAAGTGCGTTTATAATGGAAGTGGCTGTATCAACCGCCGAGGAAATGGCACCGGCTACGGTCCCTACTACGCCTTTTTCCAAAAGGTCGGTAAGGAGTGAAGAGGCCGCGCCAAGTGCGCTTTCAAAAGTGCCGGTGATTGCTCCCGCCAAGCCGCCGACGATGTTAAGCGACTTTTCCCAAGGGTCTATCTGCCCGTCCCACAAGATTACTTCATTACCGTAAAGATAGCGCCCGATACCGTTACCCTCGGCGCGCTCGGCAAGATAAGAACGGGCATAAATACCCAGCAAGAAGTTGCGAGTGGCGACTTCGTTTATAAGCGCCTGACGGTAGGTATACATGGTCTCGTCAATAGCATCGGGAACGCGCTTTTTGTCCTTGGTTGTATAGGCGTGCAAGAATTGCGTGTCTTTAAAGTTAGCGCCCGCAAGCGTGGGGTCGGCAAGCAAAGCCGTATTGCTGTTCTTTTCCTGCAAAATGGGAGAAACGGGGTTGTTTAAGACATTTGACAAGATGGACCACGCGTCCGCCATCACCGCCGAGTTAAGCCCGCTGGACATGGCGGCGGCGGATACGCCCCCCAAAAGCTTGGTATAGAATGACTTAAAGGCCTTGTTCTTGCTGTCGTTGATAAGGTTCTTGTCGCGGATTTGAAAGAATAAAAGCGAGCGCATTATCGTGTCGTAATCTTTCAAAGTTTCAATCAGGCGATCCTTTTCATACATGATTCTGTTGTCGCCCAAGGTCTGGCGAATTAAAGTGGTCGCACCGACTTGCGTGACAAGATTTTGATGCAAGTCAAGCTGCGCCTCCGTAGTGCTTTTTTCAATATCGACAAGCTTGGTCGGTTCATCGTAAGTGAAAAGGACATGCTCAACTACCAGCCCGAACGCGTCGGCTTTTAAGGGAAAAGCGAAAAGCGCTCCCGTTAAAATCAGTCCTAAAAGATATGTCTTTTTGTTTACCAACTCTTTTGTCCTTTTCTAACTTTAAACCTTAACCCTTAAACCTACTTGCATATATCCTTTTGCGTTTTGATGACGCCGAAGCTATACATCTCACCGCCGAAAGTGCGAATGCCGCCGATGCTGTTAAGCACTCTTAACTCGGTGATAAGCCCCTGAACGGCGTTGATTTGCCCTAAATGCCAAATAATGCCCGCGTCCGCGGCTATCCACAGATGAAGGGCTTTCCTTATCGTATCCGTTTTCAAGTCAGGATCTTTTAAAAGTTCCTTCATATAAGGGTATGCCAATTCATCAAAAAGCTCGCCCGAGCGTCTTACCGCCACGGCCGTCCCGTAGCCCTGCGCCAAAGCATTGCGGATTTCGGCGCGAAGGTTCCTTTGGCTTTGAGCGGCGGTCGATGACGAGCAGAGGTTCAGTGTCATTTTTTCGCGGGCGAAGCGGGCAAGCTCGGCGGAAGATTGCTTGCCGATGTTGGGACCGGTTGAAGCGCGTGAGTGTATCTCTTGGCGCGCACCGCCTTCATCTACCAAAAAGTAGCGCATTTCCGGAGCAAAAAGGTATTCCAAAAGGCGAGTGTCGGCATAGTCCTTTATCATTATGGGATTGTAGTCCCAGTTGGGCAGATTTTTACATGCGGGCACCTCGTATATTTCTCGGGTCGGAATGCCTTTGTGCTTCGTTCCTTCCAAGCAGCGAATGTATTGATAGGCGATGGACTTGTCGCCGATGGCAAGGTTCGGGCCCAAAATCTCGCGGATTTTCTCCAGCTGATATTGCGGCTTTAAAATATGTTCCTCGCTCGCGTCAAGCGCCCAATCTTTGCACTTTTCATCAAAGTCGGGATTCGCGGTGCACGAGTATTTCTTTGCCAGCGTTTCAATGTTTTCAGAGCCGCTGCGCATAATGTCGGAGTATTTTTGGAACTCTTCATTCTTCATCATTTGGCGGCGGACGATGTTGTAAATGTCTATGACCGAATTGGCAAAGGCAGGCTGGGGCAAAGAAGCAGAAAACACGGCAAAAAGCGCAAATGCCGCCGAGAATAATAATCTAAAATGTTTGGTTGCTCGCTTCACGGTTTTGACCTTTTCCCCTGTTTATGCCCCTTTTTCTTTCTTTTCGCCTAGAACGACACACCAAGCAAAGCGTTCGCCGAGATGATTTCCAACTCGGAAGCCGAGGCGGCGACCAAAGTGCCAAGCTGGCCCACTATCTCTGCCAGTGCAAGATTTTCAATCGCCAAATCCTCGCGGATACTGGTGGATTGGCGGCTGCGCTCTCTTAACTCCTCTTGCAAAAAGCGGCCGGTAGCAGCGGCTTTTTGGCGGGCGACATAGGCTATGGAGTAGCCCTCAATTATCGCTTTGCGCGCCAGCAAAAGTTGGCGGCTGGTTGAGATGCTTTTTGCTTCGTCCTTACTGCGATTATACTTTTTGCGAAAGTCCGCTTCCGACATCTCTTTCATCTCGTAAGGATTAAGCAGGACAAAGTGCTGTAAATAAGCCTCTATCGCCAGCGGAGTGGTTAAAATGGTGGCGTTAAATTGCCCCAGCCCCAAGTCCTCAATCGTGTTGGGAGTAAGAAGGTCGGTCGGATAGCGAATGTCGTCCAACGCTACATTCTTAAACGGTCCAACGGATTGCAAAAGCCTATTGGTGTAAGTCGTCAGAGTTTGGCTTTGGTCCAGTAATTCTTGGGTAAGGCGATTGTTTTCCATAACGGCAGAGTTAAGCTCGGAGTCTATAACCAGCACCTGAGCCCTTGTCTGGCACGGGCAAGCAAGCACTATGAATGACAGGAGGAAAAGTGACTTTTTAACAATGTGACGCGGCATCGCAAATCTCCATTTTAACACTTTGAAGTTAATGGTTAATTGTAGGGTTTTCCCGCCTAAAAGTAAACTTGTTTTTTGTGACAAAAAAGTGACAAGGAAATGAGGAATGAGGAATGAGGAATGAATAAGTTTATAAGCTCATTTTATTAAACCTTAACCCTGATTGCGAGTTTTGCAGTAGCGCGAGCAGATACTTTAAAAATGGATTTTTATGCGACATCAAGATACTTATCC
>CACZRW010000057.1 GCA_902783675.1 uncultured Pseudomonadota bacterium
ACACGATTTTAATTGCCGAGGAATTGCCCCCGTCCGCCGTCGCTTCTTTGGATAAAGCCAAGATAAAAGGCCTTGCGATGACAAGCGGTTCGGCAACTTCGCACACTGCGATATTGGCAAAGACCCTGGGCATTCCGGCGATTGCGGGCATAGAAAAACGCGCGCTTGAAATCCCCGACGGCACGCTTGCTTTCATTGACGGGAGCAAAGGCACTTTGCAAATAAACCTTTCCGCAAAAGACTTTGCCGCCGCTTTAAAAGAGGAAAAACAAAGTCAAGAAAAACACGCCGCCGCGCTTAAAAACGCCGCCCTTCCCGCCACGACCAAAGACGGTAAAAACATTGATATAGGCGGCAATGTCGGCTCAGTTTTTGATGCGGAGAAAGTGCTTGAAGCGGGAGGCGAAAGCATAGGACTTTTGCGCTCCGAGTTTTTGTTTTTAGACCGCGCCGCCGCCCCTTCCGAGGACGAGCAAGCCGACACTTACATCAAAATTGCAAAGCTCTTGGGCAAAGATAAAAAGCTGATTATAAGGACGCTTGATGTAGGCGGCGATAAGCCCCTTTCCTACCTTCCCATGCCCGCCGAAGCGAACCCGTTTTTAGGCATGCGCGGCATTCGCCTGACCCTTGCGCATCAAGATATTTTCCGCACGCAAATCCGCGCGATGTTAGCGGCGGCGAAATACTCGGACATTCACATCATGTTCCCCATGATAAGCCGCTATAAAGAGCTGATTGAAGCTAAACAAATCGTCCTTGACGAGCAGAAAAAATTAAACGCACCGAAAGTCAAAATCGGCGTGATGATAGAAGTTCCGAGCGCCGCTTTAATCGCCGAGAGCCTTGCTGCCGAAGCTGATTTTTTCTCAATCGGCACGAACGACTTAACGCAATACACGCTGGCGATGGACCGCGGCAATTCCGACTTAAACAAGATTGCCGACGGACTTCACCCCGCCGTTTTGCGCCTGATAAAAATGACCGTCGCGGGTGCACATAAGCACAAAAAGTTCGTCGGCGTCTGCGGCGATATGGCAAGCAACCCTGCCGCTGTCCCTCTGCTTTTAGGGCTTGGTGTTGACGAGCTTTCCATGGCGCCGCCTTCCATCCCGACCATAAAAGAACGGGTGCGCGAACTGGACATGAAAAAGTGCGAACAACTGGCAAGTAAGGCGTTGGAGTTTCCCTCTGCCACCGCCGTTCACGACCTTTTGCAATCTCAAGAAACAGGAGTTAAGAAATGACCTTTGAGCTTTTAAAATCCGCCTTTTCCTTTTTGCAAAAAATAGGTAAAGCCCTGATGCTGCCGGTTGCGGTTTTACCGGTTGCAGGCATTTTGCTCGGCGTAGGCACGGGACTTTTGAATGCGGACATCTCTTGGCTCCCGAATTTAATCCCGAATGTTATGCGTTTATCGGGCAGTGTTATTTTTGAAAATATGCCGTTGATTTTCGCCATCGGCACGGCATTAGGGCTGTCAAACAATGACGGCGCTTCGGCACTCGCGGCGGTTTGCGGCTATTTGGTAATGCTTGCGACCATGGGCGCGATGGCAAACATTTTATGGTTAACCGAGACCGCGCCCGGCACTTTTGAACTTGGTTTTATGGCAAAGTGGCTCGGCTACGATTTAACTTTTGCTCAAAAAATCATCAGTCAGGTTGACAACATAAAGACGATTGACACCGGCGTGTTCGGCGGGCTTTTTATAGGCGTTATCGCCGGCATTATGTTCAACAAATACTACCGCATAAACCTGCCTTCTTACCTTGGCTTTTTTGCAGGCAAAAGGTTCGTCCCCATTGTCACCTGCTTTGCCGCCATCGGCATAGGCGTGGTTTTAAGCTTCATCTGGCCTCCGATTCAAGAAAAGATAGACTGGTTTTCGCACTGGGCGGCATACTCGAATCCGACTTTGGCAGGCGCGGTTTACGGCTTTGTCGAGCGCTTACTGCTGCCCTTTGGCTTGCACCACATTTGGAACGCTCCCTTCTTCTTTGAAATAGGAGAATTTACGACCGAGGCGGGCAAAATCGTAAACGGCGACATTAACCGCTTTTTCGCTGGCGACCCGACGGCAGGCATTTTATCCGGCGGCTTCCTGATAAAGATGTTCGGCCTTCCCGCCGCCGCCTACGCGATTTACATTTGCGCCAGACCCGAAAACAAAATAAGGGTAGGCGGCATCATGGTATCGGCGGCACTTACGGCATTTTTAACCGGCATAACCGAACCGCTGGAATTCGCCTTTTTATTCGCAGCTCCGTTTTTGTATTTTGTCCACGCGGTTTTAACCGGCACGGCATTCGCGCTGATGAACTTTGCCGGCGCACACATAGGCTATACTTTTTCCCAAGGCACGATTGACTTTATCCTTTACTATGCGATAGACACACGGCCTTGGCTGGTATTCATATTCGGACCCGTTTACGCGGTTTTGTATTTCGGCATATTCACGGGGCTGATAAAACTTATGAACCTAAAGACCGTAGGACGCGAAGATGTACTTGTCTCTCTTACCGAGGAGATTACTCCGCAAAACACTCTTACCGACAAGATTGAAACGGCAAGACAGCTTGTAAAGGCATTCGGCGGCAGGAAAAATATTAAAACCCTGGACGCTTGCATCACGCGCCTGCGCTTGGAAGTGAACGATAAGGACAAAGTAAACAAGACGCGCCTAAAAGAGCTTGGTGCTTCGGGCGTAATGGAAATCGGCAATAATATCCAAGCCGTTTTCGGTCCACTTTCGGAAAATCTTAAATCCAACATGGAAGAATACCTTCGCATTACCAAAGAGAAATCCGGCTTGGAGAATCCCGAAGCAGACGGATATATCCTTCCTAAGCCCATGCTCCCCGAGAACATAAAAGATGCCTTAGGCGGTGCGATAAACATCGACTCCGTTACTGCCGAAGCTCAAAACAAGTTCAAAATAAAAGTAAAAAATACCGCAATCATAGACGAAGATGCGCTTAAAAAAGCGGGCGTAAAAACCATGCTCAAAGCCCCCTCAGGCACGGTGCATATTTTATTTTAGTTTTAGCTTGGCAGAAGGAGATAAGGCTTTTATAATCCCATCATAATTTTTGATGAAAAGGGGAATGCCATGGACAGATTAAAAACCGGTGAATCAAGGGAAAAAGCAACCTTTCTTGCCACTCTTGGTTTTGCCGCCAAACTCGACGGAGTAACACAAGACGAGCTTGATTTCATTGATGAAATCGCCGAGGATTTTCAAGCTTCCAAAGATGAGCTTGACGCCGCCAAAAAAGATCGGGACGAAGAAGCGGTTTTAGCGTTGCTTCCGAACATCACGAGCGAAAAGACCAAAAAGCAACTTTTGCGCGAGCTTTTCTTTTTAGGTTACGCGGACGGCAACCTATCCGATAACGAAGTCATTTTTCTTTCCAAAGTCGGCAACAAATTAGGCATCGACGACGAAACCATTGAACGCATCAGTGAATGGGTAATCAGGGGTATCGAATGGGAAGAAGAAGGACAGGAATTATTTTAAATCCGCTTGTTTTTGCATTTTTTGTAAGCGCGATTTTCTTTGCCGCCCCCGTTAAGGCAGAAGATTTTTCCGATCCTTTTTCCGTTCTCGGCACACAGGCGACTCCGACGGGTTGCCTTAATTCCGACCTTGACAATAAGGCGCTTTCTTTAAATGACTTGCTGAACATTGCGATTTGCAATAATCCCACGCTCGCCACAAGTTACATGCAGGCGAAATCCGCCGCCGCTTCGTATGGCAAGGCGCTTTCCGCCTATCTTCCCGACCTTGACGCTTCTGCCAACATCAAAGGCGCAAGAAGCAAAAACACTGCCACCGATGATGATGATAACGATTGGAAAAGCTCTTCCTCCGTAGGTGCGAGCCTTACCCTTTCGTGGCTGGTATATGACTTCGGCGCGCGCGAAGCGGACAGGGACATTGCGCAAAAGACCCTTGAGCAGGCGAACTTTACCAAAAACCAAACCTTGCAGGACACGGTATTTAATGTCATCTCGGCATACTATTCTTTGCTTTCCGCGCGCGAGGCTTTAACGGTTGCCAAGACCAACGAGGAGACCTCTTTAAAGTCCTATCAAATTGCACTTAAAAAGTATGATTTGGGGCTGGTGAAATTAAGCGATAAGCTTCAAGCGGAAACTTCGTTCGGGCAAAGTCAATACGCCGTAGCCGAAAGCGAAGCCGCCTTAACAAAAGCGCGCGGCAAACTGGCGGAGCTTTTGAATCTTTCCGCCGCGACCGAGCTTGATTTAGCCGAAGTAACTTTATCCGTCGAGGACGGCAAATTTGAAGGCGACCCCAAAGAGCTTATTGCCGAAGCTCTCGCCCGCCGCGCCGACATAAAAGCAAGCGAAGCGGCGACCGCCGCGGCAAAACTTGCCATAGATAAAGCCGAAGCGGCGAACTACCCTTCCATATCTTTTTCAAGCAGCGCCACCGCGACCGATAATTTAAGCGGCGGCAGCGGACAAAGCTATTCCGGCAACATCGGACTCGGCATTTCTGTCCCGCTATTTACGGGCTTTGCCAACACCTATAACACGATTGCCAAGCGCTATGACTATCAGGCACAAATGGATAAGCTCGCCGCTTTGGAAAGCTCTATCCGCCAAGATGTTTGGAACAAGTATCAGGACTACATAACCTCGGTTAAGAACTACGACATTTCGCAAAAGCTTTTTATCTCGGCGAGTGAAAGTTTTAAAGTCGCGGACGGCGCATACAAAGCGGGCAAAGGCAACATTTTAGAGCTTTTGAATGCTCAATCTGCTCTGGCGGAAGCGCGCAAAGAAAAAAGCTCATCGCTTTATGATTTATTGCTGGCGAAAAACGACCTTTTGCGAGCTATCGGCAAGGTGGAGATATAGGAAAAAAGGAAAGAAAATTGTCATGAAAAAAATA
>CACZRW010000058.1 GCA_902783675.1 uncultured Pseudomonadota bacterium
CCCTAACTTCGGGCAACATCAAAGCATTGGTGCGATAGGCTTCGGGGTTATATACATCACCGTCGTTTATGATGACATTAAAATCCCCGCCGATGATAAACGGCTCGTCGGCAAGCCCTTTTAAATAGCGGTGCAAGGCGTCAAACCACGCCAGTTTATACTTTAACTTTTCGGTGCTTGCAGGCTCTTTTAAAGGCGGATTACCATTAGGGACATAAACGGAAATTATCCTTACTCCGGACTTTGCCACTCCCGAAACAAAGCGCGCCTGCTCTCCGCCGTCGGGGGCGTTCGGCAAAGAAAACAAAGGATTCGTAAGAGCCTCTTTTGCCAAAAGTGCAACGCCGTTATAGGACTTTTGCCCCGCGAAAAGGGCGTCATATCCCGCGCCTTTTATATCAAGCAGGGGAAAGTTATCATCTTGGCACTTTATTTCCTGAAGGCACAGAAAGTCAGGCGCCTCCTTGTCTAAATATGCAATCAGCGCAGGCAGGCGGGCGTTTATCGAATTGATATTCCAAGTCGCGATTTTCATCTTTGTTTATCCTTATAGCCATATAATCTTTTATGTGTTAGCTTAACTATATGAGAAAGATTCTGTTTAGTCTTGTTTTATTTTCTTTTACCTTTGGCGGTAATTATGCAAAGGCTGACAGATACGATGATTTTTGCTCTGCCTCTCGTTCGCAAGTTCCCGTTAACCTTAACATAAACTATGGCGAGGTCGAGTATCTGCACGATTTAAAGCACTCGTCCTTTGCCCGCTACCTTCGCCGCGAAATGGATATGAAAGCGAAGCTGGCGCAGACGGTAAGAGGGCTCACGGTTGCCGAAGCTTCTTTCGGCATACAAGGTAATGCGGAAGTAACTAAAATGGGCAATCGCTATTGCGTGCGCCTTGCGAATGTCGATATAACTTTCGGCTATTCACGAATTGTTGTGCTGATAGATAAAAAATATAAGGAAAAATCATGCGAATACAAAGTGATAAAGGAGCACGAGGACACGCATGTTTACCTTAATCGCCAAGTCTTAACCGAGTTTGCACCCAGAATAAAGCAAAAGGTAAATGAAATAGCCGCCTCGATTCCCCCTCGTGTGGAATACACGAAGGTCAGAGCGGAAAAGGCCTTGTCGGAAATGCTCGCCAAGGTGCAAGAGGCCGTAAAACCCGACATGGCAGAGTTTAGAATCTTGCAAGATGAACGCAATCAAGCCATTGATACCAAGGAAAACTACCGCGCAACAACCAATATGTGCGACAGGTGGTAGGAAAAGTTAGGATTTAGGAGTTAAGGAACATGACAAAAGCAAAAGCAAATCCGATTTTGAATACAGAGCCTCATGACAGAGCGGGGCTGGCGGTATATGCCGTGCAACCTTCCCAAAGCCGCGGGCGTAAGTTAAAAGAGCCTGAGGCGGTGGGCAGAACGCCTTTCCAGCGGGACAGGGACAGAATCCTGCACTCGTCCGCTTTTCGCCGCTTAAAGGGCAAGACGCAAGTCTTTGTCGTGCACGAGGACGAGGACTACCGAACCCGCCTTACGCACACTTTGGAAGTCTCGCAGATAACGCGCTCCATCGCGCGCGAGTTACATCTTAACGAGGATTTAGCCGAAGCGTTGGCGCTGGCTCATGACTTGGGGCATTCGCCCTTCGGTCACGACGGAGAAAGGGAACTGACCGCGTGCCTTGCAAAGTATAAGCTTTCCTTTGACCATAATGCGCAATCGTTAAAGGTCGTGACCTTTTTGGAGCGCTCGTATGCCGCTTTTGACGGGCTTAACCTTACATGGGAAACATTGGAAGGCCTTGCCAAGCACAACGGCCCTATAGCGTGCAAAAACATGCCCGCCTATATCAAAGAGTTTAACAAGCAGTTTGATTTAAAGCTTGACACTTACCCTTCGCTTGAGGCGCAAATTGCCTCGCTTTGCGATGACATAGCTTACGACAGCCACGACATTTACGACGGCCTGCACGCCGGACTTTTCACCATAGACGACATTTGCACGACCATTCCTTTTATCAAAGATATTTTTAAGGAAGTAAAAGATGCGTATCCCGACCTTTCCCTTTACCGCACCATACACGAGGGCGTGCGTCGGATTATCAACGCCATGGTCAACGATGTTGTGGCTCAGACGAGGGCTAACCTTGCAAGGCTTAATCCCAAATCCGCGGACGATATTCGCAAGGCAAAGTCCATGACGGCGGCCTTTTCGCCCGCTATGACGAAGATTGAAGCCGAGATAAAGGACTTTATGATGCCGCACATGTATCGCCATTACAAAGTGTTGCGGGCGACTGGCAAGGGGCGGCGCATTATCGGAGCGCTTTTTAAGCTATACATGGACAGCCCCGAACTTTTCTATTCGGAGAAAGCCTCGCTTGAAGGCAAAAGCGAAAAGGAAAGGGCGTTTATCATTGCGGACTACATTGCCTCGCTTACGGACGCCGCCGCCACGGACGAGTATGTCCGCTTTTTTGAAGCAGAAAGCAGAATCTAATCCGAGAAAAAGAAACCGACCTTACCAGTTGCCCATCTTCAATTCAAAGTATGCCTTGGGGTGAGCGCAAGCCGGACATTTCTCCGGAGCGCTTGCGGCTTCAATGGTAAATCCGCAGTTGCGGCATTGCCACCAGACTTTGCCGTCACGCTTAAACACCCGGCCGCCTTCGATGTTTTCCGCCAAAGCGCGGTATCTTTCCTCGTGAGCTATTTCCGCAACGGCTATGTTCCTGAAAACGGCGGCAATTTCCTTAAAGCCTTCCTCATCGGCGATCTTGGCAAACTCGGGATACATCTCGGTATGCTCGTAATGCTCACCCGCAGCGGCTTCGTAAAGGTTCTCCAGCGTAGTGCCGATTTTGCCCGCAGGGAAAGAAGCGGTGATTTCCACTTCGCCGCCTTCCAAGAACTTAAACAAGCGCTTGGCGTGCTCTTTTTCCTGATCGGCGGTAAGAGTAAAGATATAAGACATTTGCTCATACCCTTCCTTCTTGGCGACGGAAGCAAAGTAAGTGTAACGGTTGCGCGCTTGAGACTCACCTGCAAAAGCTTTAAGCAAATTGACTTCGGTTTTAGATCCTTTTAATTCCATTTTTTTCCTCCATTGATGAAATACTTCTCTGGTATGAGAAAGGTTAAAACCTTCCCATTTTTTTGCAAGAGAAAAAGCAAAAGGAAAAGGTCGTTATCCCCGATTTTTATTCGCTTCTTTGTTTTAATTTACGGTTTTAATTTTTTGTTAGGATATTTACTTTATTTAGAGTAATCTGTATAAATAACAACATATTCCTCTTAAATACAAAGGCGGGAAAAAATGGCAAACGTATTAGAAACAGAAGACTTTTACGACATTATTGAAAACGCGGACGGCGAGCTTTTGTTCTCGATAAAAGCACGCCAAGGCGGACCCGAGCGTCCGAAAGTAATCTATGGCGGCGGCGAGCATGCTTTATTCTATCGCAGCCTTGACCAAACCGTCATTTTGGACTACCTCCACCCCGAGGTAAGGGACACGCTTCGCAAAGTATCGTCGGTGCTGGTTGTTGAGTTCCACGGTGATTCGATTATCCGCGAATACAATGTTCCCGTTCGTCAAGTGAAACAGCTGCCTATTCCCGCGGATTTAACTTCCCTTGGCGAGCTTAACAATCTTGAAGACTTATAGACTTATAAATAAGAAATAAGATTTAATCATTGGGTTTATGGCCTTTAAAAAGGCAGAGCGCTTAAAGAGCCCGAGTCCTCAAGCAAGCCCATATTCTCTGCCAGCTTTTGCGCCATCTCTTTCACAGTGCCACCGGCGTTTTCGGCCGCGCTTGCGGCAAAGTAAAGCGTGCGCCCCGAGTTTTCCTGCACTGCCCTTTTTAAAGAAATGAAAGTGCGCGCGGCCTCGTTTTCGTTCTTTGTCCCTGCCACAAAAAGCCACGCCTTAACCGCCTTTGGCAAAGAAAGGATAAACTCATACGCTTTGGTTACGGCGAAAGTATCGGGGGCGGTTATGACTAACGCCTGCCCCGCGTCCTTTGCATACAGCATTGCCCCCGCCTTATCGGGGAAGTCTCCCGCCGCCACCACCACTCGCTTATAATTGCCGCAAAGCAAAGCAAAGTCGTCCTTAAATATATTGAAATATCCCGCCGGAATGGCGGATAAATTATCCTTGTAAGGATTGCCGAGGATAATATCCACGCCTTTAAAAGGCGTAACGGCTTGATTAAGGGTAATTTGCTTTAAAAGCACATTAGCCGCGGCAAAGGGTCGGCTTTGTGTCCCTTCCGACAGCTCCAAACAAGAGGCAAGCACGCTTTTGTTAAGGTCGGCTTCAATAAGCAAAGTCTTTTTTTGCCCATCGTTGCCGGCGGCTATTGCCACCGCCATGTCAAGCGCCAAAGCCGAGCTTTCGGCACTGTCGTCCCTGACATCTTTGATAAAGGTAATATGCTTGAACCTGTCCATAATCAGGACTTATCAAGATTTTATAATATCCGTCATGGTGACGGCCAATTTTTCGCCCGATATAACCACTTCGCCCTTGGCAACCAGCTTATCGTTTACGAATATCTCCACCGCCTCGCCGACTTTGTGATCCAGCTCAACCACATCGCCGCGCTTTAAGGCCAAAAGCTTGTTTATGGGTAGGCGAGTTTTGCCCAGCACGGCAGAAACTTGCACCGGCACATCATACACGGCCTCAAGATTTACGCCGCCGCTCGCGCTCTTTACTTTGCCTTTGCCATCGGTGGCAAGAGGCGCATCGTCTGCCAGTTCGTCAGGTTGTAATTTCTTATCGGTCATTTTATCCCCTCTCGCCCTTGCCATTGCTGCCATAATAGCCGCCATCGCCTTCGCCTTCGTCCTCGTTTTCGTTTTGCCATTTAACTATGGCTTCAAAGCCTTTCAGCGTTTCATCGGCTACAACGGCAATCTTATCATACTCTGTTGCCTTGATAAACTCTTTTATATAAGCGCTTATTTTTGCCTTACGCTCGGGCGCGACTTTAATGACCAGCCGAGCAAGCTTGCCTTCTTCCTTGCGCATTTCATTAAATACGGCGTTTATGACTTCATCAACATTGGAAGAAACCGTTCCGTCCGGCAAATCAAACCTTCGCGTGATGATGAACTTATCGCCTTTACTTTTATTCTTTCTGTCGCTCATAAAAAAGTCCTCGCCGCCGCCCTTACCGAGAGCCCATATTAAACCTGCCCGCCGTCATAACCAAAGGAAAAAGTAATTTCGCCGCTTCGGATTAAATCCCTGATAAGAGCGGCAATCTCACTTTGCGCCGCCTTAACATCGGCAAAGTTCCTTTTGCCCATGGCATTCATATCGTCAATCATCATTTTATAAGCGCGCTCGGACATATTGGCAAAGATAATATCCTTTACCGCCTCTTTCGCGCCGACAAGGGCCAAGTTCAGCTTGTCCTTGGGCGCATGCCGCAACAGTGCAATAATTCCGTCCGTATCAAGCTTGATGATGTCGTCAAAGGTGAACATCTTTTCCATAACTCTTTCGGCGGCCTCTTTATTGCGAGCCTCAAGAGCGCGCATAAACTTCTCTTCGCTCTTGCTGTCAAAGGCGTTAAAGATTTTCGCCACCAAATCGTGCGAATCCTTTTTGCTCTTTCTGCCTTGATTGCTTAAGAACTCATCGTTTAAAGTCTTTTCCAAACTTTCCATAACTTCGGGCGCAATTTCGTCCATACGCAGCATGCGCATCATCACTTCCATGGCGAAGTTCTCGCCTAGAAGCTCCAGCACCTTTGCCGCCCGCTTGGGCGCTATTTTGGAAAGCACCACGGCCACCGTCTGCGGGTATTCATTTTTAAGGTAAGAGGCAAGCGCCTGCTCGCTGGTTTTGGAAAGCTTGTCCCACATGGAAAGATTTTCCTCGCCGCCGACCTTTTCCATAATGCTGAGCGCTCTGTCCTCGGGCAAAGTCTTAAACAGCAGCTTCTCGGCACTACGATATCCGCCCGCGAACTCGGCAAACTCGGCATTTTTCAAAGCGAACTCGGCGTAAACTTCCTCGCGCACTTCAAAAGGCAAAGTATCAAGCTTCGCCAGCTCGTCGCAGATTTGGCGTATTTCCTCATCGCTCATAAGGGCAAAGAGCTTTGCCGTTTGCACATCGGACAACGACAAAGCAATAATCGCCGCCTTTCTCACTTCGCCGCCTTTAAGCCAAAAGCGCAGAACCGCCAGCGCGCTCTCGGCATTGTTCTTCACCGCCTTATTAATGTCGGTGGAAGAAACTCGGCCACTGCCGAATTCGGACAAAGCGCCGTCCTCACCGCCGGCGGCTTTACTTTCGCCGCTTTGCCCTTTTGCCGCATTATTAAGCAAAGGCTTTACTACCAGCGCAATCACCAGAAGAAGCACCAGTAAAAGAGCAACCCCTTCGGCAAGGAACAAGGCGTTAGGATCGGTAATTCCCGCACTCGTCAAAAGGCGCTTAAAGGCATTTTTGCCTTTATTCCCGCCATTCGCATTCGCGATTGAAGAAGGCTCGGTAAAGCGCACATTGACAACTTCCAAAGTATCTCCGCGCGCCGCATCATAACCGATTGCCGAGGCGATTATCGCCTTAAAGGCCTCCATTTCCTCGGGGCTCCGCGGGCGATACACTCCGCCTTTATAATCGCCGTCAATAAGCACCGCGGCGCTCATTCTCTTAATCGTCCCCGCGCCCGTCTCGCGGTTCACGGTCTCTTTGGAAAGGGCGTAAGTGACGCTTTCCTCATCTGCCGCATCTCCGAGCACCGTCTTTTGCGAAACGACCACGCCCGAGCCGGGATTATAAGTCTCCTTGCTGGTAACGACTTTATCAAAGCTCATATCAAGGGAAACATTTGCCTTGGCTTTGCCCGCGCCTAAAGTCTTTTCCAAAATGTCTTCTATAATCAGATTAAGCCGCTCCTCGGCGTCTTTTTTAACCTTTTCGTTAAAGGACAAAGTCGCCGCCTCGCCCACCGCGATTTGCGCTTTTTCATAAGCACCGCCGCCGCTCGCCGTAGCTAAAGAAGGCGCGCCGCTTCCCGCGGTCATGTAGTAAAGAGCAATCCCGAACAGACATAAAGCCGCCGCACCGGCAAATATCCTTGCCTTTTTAATTAAGCTTGAAGTCTCTTTCAGGGATTTTCCCAACACCTTTTACCCTTTACCTAACACTAAATGCCGAAAAGTTACAAAAAAACCTACGGAATCTTACGCCGGATAAAGTGAACATTTAGTTAAAGAAAAAGGATTATTGCAAAGCGGGGAAGCCCTCATTTTGCTTTTCGTATTCCTCATAAACACGATAAAGCAGCCCGCCCATTTTATTTTTATCCGCGGTTATTTCTTTAAGCTTTTTATCAAAGGTCTCGCGCAAGATGCGGCAGCTTGACCTGCCGGAAAGCGTTATAAAAAGATTTATTGAGCGCAGAATCTTATCCGATATGACGACCTCGTCTTCAACCTGGAACTTTTTCGCGTCCATTTTAGCGGTATAGTAGCCCATTAAGACATAGTCCAGCTCTCCGTCTCTAAGCCTTAAGAAAGCCTCTTTTGTGGATTTAAGCTTAGCCGGCGCCAGGTCCGAAGGAAAGACCTTTTGCAAATCGTCCCTTATCAGCATTCCGCCTTTAAGCCCGTATAAATCCTTTACCCCGTCGATTTTCTTTTCCCGACCCTTTGCCATAACCGCGACTATGGGATTAGCCATAAACGAAGGCTTGATAAAGTCGCGCTGGATTTGCGGGTCAAGCTTGGGCGTGTATTGAATCCCGATGGTAGCGTCCGCCTCGCCGTCACCAAGCGCCAGATTCTCAAGATCGGACCGCTTTTCTTCTTTTAAGTAGCGGAACCTTTCAACCTTTGCATCTTTTAAAAGCTCGTCCATTACCAAAGGTCCTATACCGTAAGCATTCACATTCTTTTTAGCCGATCCGGCGGTATATGTTGCCCAGGAAAAAGGCGGATTATCTTCCATTACCACGATAGTGAAAAGGTTACTTCCGTCGGTGCAGGAGTCTATCAACTTTTGCAAATCGTCATCTTCGCGAGCAAAGGAAGGCAAAGCAACCCCCAAAGCTAGAATCGCAAAACCGCTAAAGGCCAATAATCTTGAAAACACCGTCATAATCACACCTCATTTAATCCTTAAAGTCTAATCTCGATAAGGTTAAAATATCCTTATCTTCAAGGGTGCGCAATTCAATAAAGTTTGACAAGGTATAAAATATGGATTATCAATCCAAACACTTAGAAACAGGGGAGATTATAAATGGTCACATTGCCTAAAAATTATCGTCCGTCCGCCGATGAACCCTTTATGAATGAGAATCAGAAAGAGTTCTTCCGTCAGAAGCTTTTGCAGTGGCGTGAGCAACTGTTAAAAGAGACCGAGGAAACCATTGACTCTTTGAAAGAGGGCGGGCTTGCCGTCCCCGATGTTTCGGACCGTGCCACTGCCGAGGCGGATAAGGCTTTAGAGCTTCGCACTCGTGACCGCGCTCGCAAGCTTATATCCAAAATCAATGCGGCACTTTACAGGATAGAAGAGGGCACCTACGGCTATTGTGAGGAAACCGGCGACCCCATCGGGCTTGAGCGCCTTATCGCGCGCCCCATCGCCACCTTGAGCATAGAGGCGCAGGAACGCCACGAGCGCATGGAAAGAACTTATAACGATGATTTGATAGAGCAGGAAGAACCATAAACCTGCCCCCTCAAAAGTGAAACAATCAAAAGAATAAAGCGAAAGAATAATGATAAAGGATTTTATACTTGCTTCGGCCTCGCCCCGAAGATTGGAACTTTTGAAAACTCTTGGCCTTACGCCGAAGAAGGTAATCCCCGCCGGCATAAATGAAGAGCGAAAGGAAGGCGAAACCGTCCTTCGTTATGTCAAGCGTATGGCGCAAGCCAAAGCCGCCGCGGTTGCCAAAGACCCCGCAGCCGCCGGCGAAAATATCCTTGCCGCCGATACCATAGTCGCAAGGGGCAAGTTCATTATCGGTAAGACCGATTCGCGGGAAACCGCCAAAGCCAACCTTAAAATGTTAAGCGGCAGAAGGCACAATGTCCTTACGGCGGTTTGCATGATTACCAAAGACGGCAGGCAAAGCCTTAAAGTCTCGACAACGGCCGTGAAGTTCAAACGCCTTACCGATGCCGAAATTGACGCATATTTGGCAACCGACGAATGGCAAAACAAGGCAGGCAGTTACGCTATCCAAGGCAAAGCCGCCGCCTTTATTTCATATATTGGCGGATCATACTCGGGTGTTGTAGGCTTACCCTTATTTGAAGTATCAAACATTTTTTGCGGAGCAGGGGGCAGTGTTGAATCTAAAACCGAAGGCGAACCCAAAACCGGTGCCAAAGCCAAAGCTGCAAAGGCTGATAAAAAGCAAAAATAAAATTGCGCTTATAGACGGCGGCGCGGTTGTTGAGTTCATCATTCTGCCAAAGGGCCGTTTTTGCGCCGGCACCGTGCTTGTCGGGCGCATAGAATCCGCCGCTTCCGTGCCGAATGCGTATTTTGTGACTTTGCCCGAGCATCAGACAGGCTTCCTGCAAAGCACCAAAAGGCTGGACATAGGGGCAAAAGTCCTTACCCTCGTCTCCAAAGAAGCTCACGGCAAAAAGTATGCCAAGCTGACCACGACTTTGCCTTCTGCCTCTTTCTCGGACGAGCAGAAAAAGCTGTTCAAGGAAGCCTTTACCCACGCCGCCAAACCGCTTGTTCTGTTTGTCCCTGACATTATAAGGGAATTGCAATCCACCTATGACATAGGCGAGATTGTAACCGACGACATGCCTCGCAAGACGGATATTTTCGCAAGCGAAGGACTGCAAGATGTGCTTGCCGACGCCTTATCGCCCCTTGTAACCACAAAGGAAGGCGTCCGCCTTTTCATTGAAAAGACCGAGGCTTTTTGGGCGATTGATGTCGACTCGGGTGCCGCTGCCGATATTACTTTAACCGAGATAAACCTTATTGCCGCAAAGGAAATAGCAAGGCAAATCCGCCTAAAGAATCTTTCGGGGCAAATTGTCATTGATTTTATATCAAGCCCCAAAAACCGTTTAAGCGGCGAAGTCGTAGCCGCTTTGAAACAAGCGGTAAAGACCGACCCAACCCCCACTCTCGTCGCGGGCGTCACTCCGCTCGGTCATGTTGAAGTGGTAAGAAGGGGCAGGCGCCAAAGCCTTATGGAAAGCGCTAAAGCTCTTGATGAAAAGTAAGTTAAATAATTAAATAGATAAAAGATAAATGATGGATACGAATATGAACAAAGAAAGTAAGATGGACACTGCCAAATGCCCCATTTGCGGCAAGCCCGCAGATAAGAGCTACGTTCCCTTTTGCTCAAAGCGCTGTGCTGATATTGATTTAAACCGCTGGCTGTCCGGCGTTTATAAAATCCCCACAAACGAAGCGCCGACCGACGCTCCCGCGCCACTGCCGTCAGACTCGGAAGGCGATTCCGATATTGCCTGATTTGTCCCCTGTTTATTTGCCGTAAGGTTGCGGCTTACCTTTATTTGAAGGAATAATCGTGCCGTCCGCGAGCTTCACCGTGCCGTCCTGATAAACCGTCGCCATAAATATATCTTGCCTTGCGAAAGCCTCTAAAAAGTCCTCACACGAGATAATGGGAAAGTTCTTTTGCCGCTTGCTACCCTTTATTTTAGCAAGCGAATACTCAAACACCGCTTTCTTTTGCGCCTCTATGGTAGGGGCTTTGTTAAGCAGGATATTCCCCGCGATAAGCTCATAGTCATCAAGCTTCTTACCCGCGCCGCAAGCCTCGGCCGCACCTGCCAAAAGCCCCATCATCGTGGCTTCCGACTCAAACGCCTGCGCCCGCACCTCGCTTGCACTGAAAACCAAAACCAAAAATATAAAAAGAATCTTCATGAATCACCTTTTCGCCCGTATACCTTTATACCTTGTATTTTAAAGTATTTTAGGTTAAACTCCCCACTCTATGCAACATAATAAAAAGAAAATAACAAAGAAAAACAAGAATTGGGATTACAGGAAAATATGTCTTTTAAAGAACTGGGATTAAGCGACTTAACTCTTAAAGCCATTACCGAATTGGGATACACCGAACCTACGCCTGTTCAAAAGCTGACCATACCTCATGTGCTTAAAGGCAGTGATGTTGTCGGTATTGCGCAAACAGGCACGGGCAAGACCGCATCGTTCGCCTTACCCATGCTGGACATCTTATCCAGCGGCAAGGCAAAGGCAAGAATGCCGCGCTCGCTTATCCTTGCCCCGACGCGCGAACTTGCCACGCAAATCGGCGAGAACTTCGTAAAATACGGCAAGTATCATAAGATAAGTATGGCCTTGCTGATTGGCGGAGAGTCCGTTGCCGAGCAAAAGAAAATCCTCTCCACGGGCGTTGATGTGCTTATCGCCACTCCCGGTCGCATGATAGACATGTTTGAGCGCGGGCAAATCATTATGACCGGCATAAAAATGGTCGTGATTGATGAAGCCGACAGAATGCTGGATATGGGTTTTATCCCCGATGTAAAGAAGATTCTTTCGTGGGTAAAGACCACTCGCCAAGTCTTACTTTTTTCCGCCACCATGGATAAGGAAATAAAAGAGATTGCCGAAAAGTTTATGACTTTCCCGAAAGAGGTTTTCGCCTCAAGCCCTTCAACCGCGGCAAAGACCGTCAATCACACGGTGGTTTATACCGCTGACGCCACCAAAAAGCGCAGGATTCTTTGCGACATTATCAACAGCGAAGACATCAAAAACGCCATGATTTTCTGCAACAAAAAGCGCGAAGTATCCAGCCTTTACAATGTGTTAAGGGACAAGCACTACAGCGTTTGCCAGTTCCATGGGGACATGAACCAACACATTCGCACCGCTACGATTGAAGCCTTTAAAAACGGGGATTTTGAGCTGTTCGTATGCTCGGACGCCGCGGCAAGAGGGCTTGACCTGCCCGATGTGTCGCATGTTTTCCTTTACGATGCTCCCTATAAGCCCGAGGATTATGTCCACCGTATCGGCAGAACGGGCAGGGCGGGCAAGGAAGGAAAGGCCTTTACGCTTATAAGTGATGACGACTTTAAAGCTCTTGCCGCCGTTGAAAAGAACTTGGGACGTCCCGTAATTTTGAACAAGGACTTCGGCGACCCCTCGCTTTATAACGAAAGAAAGGTCCTCGCCGCCAAGAGCAAGTTCATTTCCAAAATCAATCCCAACAAGCACAAACCAAAGCCCCCGACCTTATCCAAGCTTGAAAGAGAAAGACAGGAGAAAGAGGAAAAGCTAAGGAAGGAAGAGCTTGCGCGCGCCGAAGAGCAAAGGCAACTGCGCGAGGCAAATCCTTATATGAGCCCTCGTCGTCCCGCCGCAGATCAGCATAAGCATAAAAAAGGCGCGTCCGACAAAGGGCGCACCAAGGATAAAGTCGCTTTCGGCGAACACATGCCCGCCTTTTTCGGTATTAAGATAAAATAGCCCGCTTTGATAAGGGAAAAGACATGCAAGACTTTGACTTAAAGACCTTTATTCCCGAAAAAGCAGACTCGGCGGTAATTCTCCTGCACGGCTTCGGTGCTCGTGGCGACGACATGGCTTGGCTTGTTCCCTGCTTTGCCCCAGCTTTCCCAACCACGGCGTTTTATTGCCCGACCGCCCCCGAGCCCGTTCCCGATTACCCCATGGGCTACCAGTGGTTTTCGCTTGCAGAGGAATTGCAAAGGCTGGAAAGAGCGGACCTCCGTGACTTTGACGACATGTGCTTTTCCATGATGACCAAGGCAAGACCCGCTGTCAGGCTTATAAAAAGCCTTATGGATAAGATAGAAGCTACCCACCATATCGGGCAGGATAAAATCGTCCTCGCCGGCTTTTCCCAAGGCGGACAGCTTGCCCTGCAAACGGGCTTGACCCTTGCCCCCGCGGTTGCGGGGATAATAAGCTTTTCCGGCGTTATCGGGCTTTTAAAGAAAGATGAGATAAAGTCCAGGCCGCCTATCTTAATGACCCACGGCACCGACGACGCCACGCTGCCCTTTGCCGCTCACGAAGCCGCGGCGGCAGTTCTAAAGTCCATTGGCGCTGATGTAACCGATGTCGTGTTAAAAGGCGAAGGCCACACCATCAGCGACGAAGCCGTCGCCGCCGCAACGGGCTTTTTACAAAAGCATTTGCAAAGATAAGGAAAAAGGAAAATAAGATGATACCCAGATACTCCCGCCCCGAAATGAGCTCTGTTTGGTCCGAAGAAAACTTCTTTGACTTATGCTTCAAGATTGAGGCCTACGCGACCGA
>CACZRW010000059.1 GCA_902783675.1 uncultured Pseudomonadota bacterium
ACTATCTTAACTTTATCACGCCCATGATAAAAGGCGGAAAGCTCGGCATTGACTTTAACGACGATATTTACAAAGTAACTTGTGTGTATAGGTAAGTAAGTAGGGAGGTAAAAGATGAGTAGCGAAAGCTTTGTGATACTTTTAACAATTTTTGTGCTGGCGGGATTTGTCGGGTATTATGTGATATGGAAGGTTACGCCTGCCCTGCACTCGCCATTAATGGCGGTTACGAATGCCATATCATCGGTAATTGTGGTGGGAGCGATTATCGCGCTTTTAAAGGCGGAATCCGCTTGGATTGAAGCGGTTGCCTTTGTTGCCATACTAATCGCTTCAATTAACATTTTTGGCGGGTTTATCGTGACAAATCGTATGCTGGCAATGTTTAAGAAAAAGGAGAAAAAGCTATGATTTCATCGTGGTTTTTGTTCTTTTATCTGGTATCGGGCGTGTGCTTTATCCTTGCGCTTAAGGGGCTTTCCTCGCCCTTAACCGCGGCAAAAGGCAATGTGTTCGGAATTGCGGGCATGGCGATTGCCATAGTGACTACTTTATTGATTCCCGAAGGAAGTGTCTTTTTAAGATATGCGTTCGTCTTGCTGGCGATTATGGGTGGCGGGCTTATCGGTGCCAAGATTGCTCGAGATATACCTATGACGGCGCTTCCGCAACTGGTCGCAGGCTTTCACTCGCTGGTGGGTATGGCGGCGGTATTGGTTGCTATTACTTCGCTGATAGAACCGCAGATTTTCGGTATCGGCGTGGTTGGCGGAATTAATACTTCCAGCTTGTTTGAAATGGCTTTCGGAGCGGTTATCGGAGCGATTACTTTTTCGGGATCGCTTATCGCCTTTGGTAAACTTCAAGGACTTATCACGGGCAAGCCTCTTCGCTTTACTTTGCAGCACAAGCTGAATGCGACTTTGGCGGCTCTGATATTGGCGCTTATTTGCTTTTTCGTGATTTTTGAGTCTTATACGGCTTTCTTTATCTTTGTGATACTGGCGTTTGCGCTTGGCTTTTTACTTATCCTGCCGATTGGCGGGGCGGATATGCCCGTGGTTATATCCATGCTTAACTCATACTCGGGATTTGCCGCCGTAGGTATAGGGTTCACGCTCGGCAATACCTTGCTAATCATAACCGGTGCGCTGGTCGGTGTGTCGGGTGCGATACTGTCGTATATTATGTGCAAGGCGATGAACCGCTCTATCTTTAATGTGATATTGGGCGGGGTTAACATCGGCGGCGCGGACGCTTCGAAAGATAAGAAAGATGATGATAAAGCGGTGAAAATCGGCTCGCCCGAAGATGCCGCCTTTATCATGGAAAACGCGGAAAAGGTCATCATCGTGCCGGGGTATGGTATGGCGGTTGCCGGCGCTCAGCATGCCCTTTTTGATATGGCAAATGCGCTTAAAGCCAAAGGGGTTGAAGTGAAATACGCCATACACCCCGTAGCAGGCAGAATGCCCGGGCATATGAATGTTTTGCTGGCGGAAGCCAATATCCCTTATGAAGATGTGTTTGAACTTGACGCTATCAACGGCGAGTTTGCGACCGCTGATGTTGCCTATGTCATAGGGGCGAACGATGTCACCAATCCCTTGGCAAAGACCGATGAGAAAAGTCCTATATTCGGTATGCCGATTTTGGAGGTCGGAAAAGCAAAGACCGTGTTCTTTGTAAAGCGTTCCATGGCGACGGGATATTCGGGCGTCGAGAATCCTTTATTCTTTGCGGATAACACCATTATGCTTTTCGGCGATGCCAAGAAAGTTACCGAGGAAATAGTCAAGGATATGGAAAACAGTTAGCTATTGTTTTTACTTTGCAATCGTTATATTCTTGCGCCCAAAAACAAACAAAGGAAAAACAAAATGGCGAAACAAGTAAGAACAAGATTTGCCCCCTCGCCCACGGGGTCTTTGCATTTGGGCGGAGTAAGAACGGCATTTTTTAATTGGCTTTACGCAAGGCAAAACGGGGGCGTATTCGTCCTGCGCATAGAAGATACGGATGCCGAGCGCTCTACCGAAGAGTCTTCCAAAGGCATTATTGAGTCTATGAAATGGCTCGGACTTGATTGGGACGAAGGACCTTTTTATCAATCCCAGCGGCTTGATATCTACTTTGAGCATCTTAAAAAGTTGGCGGATAAAGGTGCGATTTATCCTGCTTTTGATACGCCCGAAGAATTAGAGGCCATGCGCGAAGAAGCTCGGCGTGCCAAGAAAAATCCCATATACGACCGCCGCGCTTTACGGCTTTCCAAAGATGAAGTGCAACATCGCATTGACAGCGGAGAAGAATTCGTGTGGCGATTCAAGGTGCCTGATGAAGGCTACACCGAAATACCCGAGCTTTTAATGGGAACTCAAGACGAGCATAAGATACTTAACTCTACCATAGGCGACTTTATCATCACTCGTCCGGGGACAAAGGATAAGCCCGGTATGCCCCTTTATAACTTTGCTTGTGTGGTTGATGATGCGCTTATGAAAATTACGCATGTGTTCCGCGGAATGGAGCATTTGCCCAACACTCCCAAGCAGGTCTTGATGTATAATGCTTTCGGCTATGAAGTGCCCCAATTCATTCATATGCCTATCATTATGAAAAACAACAAGAAAATGAGTAAGCGCGATCCCGATTATGATCCGAGGTTCCCCGTTTCCATTTTAGAGCGCAGGGATTTGGGATACTTGCCCGAGGCGACGCTTAACTTCCTTGCGCTTTTGGGCTGGTCGCACCCCGAAAGTCAGGAGTTGCTTACGACCGAAGAAATCCTTAAGACCTTCTCGGTCGATCGTCTTAATAAGGCGAATCCCAACTTTGACGAGGATAAGTATATGCACACCAACGCTTGGCACTTAAAGAACAAATCGGATGCCGAGCTGGTTGCGCTCACAAAGCCCTTTATGGAGAAAGCGGGGCTTGACCTGTCAATGTATGACGAGAAAAACTTAGAGCGAATGATGGCAATGGAAAAAGAACGTTGCCATACTTTGGCCCAGTTCCCCGAGGCTCTTTCATACTTTTTTGTCGCTCCTTCGACTTATGAGGAAAAAGGCGTGGAGAAGTCCTTTAAAAATGAAAATGCCGATAAGATTTTGGAAAGTGCGGCAAGTATGATTTTAGGGCTTGCCGACAGCGATATGGTAAAGGAAACCATTGACGCCAAGCTCGCCGCCTTTGTGGAGGCCAGCGGAATTAAGTATGGCATTGTCGGACCTATTCTCCGCCTTGCGCTTACGGGGCGGACACGCTCGCCCGGGCTGCATGAGGTGATAGAGGTGCTTGGCAAAACCGAGACCGCCGCTCGCCTGCAATCCGCCCGCAAGTTTATCGGCAGCTTAGCTTAGGTTTGTTAAAAATCGCTTTCGGAGCCTTGCATTTGCTGGGCGGTCAGAAGGACCTTGGCATTGTTCTTTATGGTGGCAAAGTTGGGAGAGAAAGTTTTGCCTACTTCGCTTTTTATTCTTACCGAGTTTTCGTGAAAACCTACAAGATTGCTAAGGGCTCTTTCTTCCGCTTTTACGCTGACACCGCCGGATATCTCGGAAGCAAGGTTAAGGCTTTGCTCCCAGCAACAAGAGAAGTTGTAAGCAATAGATGAGAAAATGTCCGCATCGCAAAGCATCGCTGCCAGCTCGGTGAGCTTTTTTGAAGAGGCAAGCGGCAATAATTCGGCAGGAATGCCCGTGGTATCGGGAAGAAAATCTTCCTCACCGTGATAGTATGCCAGGGTCTCGGTGAAAAAATCTTGATATGAACCGATGTCGGTTGCACAAACAAGCGTCTCAAAATCGGCGGAGAACTTCTTTACTTCATCCTCGTTCATATATTTCATCGCAAAAGGCAAAGTGTAGGCAACGGAAAGTTTTTCCATGCGGAAAGGTATTATTTTTTCTCCTTCGCGGTTGGTTTTGCCGTCGTGCCCTAAATCATGGGAGAGAGCGGTAAAAAGCAACAGTGCTTTGTCTTCAAGGTCAAGTTTTATGCTGATTTCCGCTTGTCTTGCATCATAAACCGCCAGCAAAAACATTGCGTTCAGCACCACTTCCTGCATGTGGCGAGCATTATGGTAGCCGTTGGCTTTGCCCGAGTAGGTTGCGCCGTCGGTGCCCACGGGAGCGGCAGAATCTATCAAATCGGCAATATCCTTCGCCATTAAGAAAAGAGGGTGGGAAGCGGGAATCTTGCAAGCTTCAAAGCAAGCCTTGGTTATAATCCAGGTTTTGTGCTCAACCTCTTTCTTGGCGAGAGACTGCAGGAAAATGCCCATTTCGTTACCTTGTTTCTGCACCCCTTCATCGGGATTGTAGACAAAGGGAACTTTCGCAAGATTAAGCAAATGCGCCGTTTGATCGTTTTTATTTTTTAAATCACTTCCTGTCATGGGATTTAAGCTAACACTCATAAAATACTTTGTCTTTAAAAAAATTACTTGGCGAGCCCGCTTAAGATTTCACCGGCATTGTGGGACGAGCGGGTAAGAGGTGAGGACGAGACCGCCTTAAACCCCATATCAAGCGCAAGTTCTTTGTATGCGGCGAACTCGGCAGGGGGGACATAGCGCGCCACCTCGTGATGTTTCAGGCTGGGGCGAAGATATTGCCCTATGGTAAGGATTTCCACTTTGGCGCGGCGCAAATCCCGCATAAGAGCCAGAACTTCGGCTTTTTCTTCGCCGAGGCCTAACATAAAGCCGGACTTTGTGTAAATGAAAGGGGCAAGGTCTTTGGTCTTTGCCAAAACGGATAAGGAAAAATCATAGTCAGCGCCTTTTCTTACTTCGGGATAAAGACGCTTTACGGTTTCAATGTTGTGGTTAAAGACGGTGGGACGAGCGGTAAGCACTTCTTCCAGCGCGCCGACTTTGTTTTTAAAATCAGGAGTAAGCACCTCAATACTGATATTCTGATTCAAGTTTCTTATTTCTTTTATGCACCGAGCAAATTGCCCTGCTCCGCCGTCGGGCAAGTCGTCACGAGTAACCGAAGTAATGACTACATGGGAAAGGTTAAGCTCCATCACCGTATTTGCTAAATCCTTCGGCTCTTTGGGATTGGGTGGCGGCAAGGGAAGTTTGCCCTTTGTGACATTGCAAAAAGTGCAACCTCGGGTGCAAACATCGCCTAGAATCAAAAAGGCCGCCGAGCGCTTTTTAAAGCACTCGCCTATGTTCGGACAAGCCGCGGATTCGCATACCGTATGAAGGGAGGCTTTGCGCATAAGCTTTTTTACGACGGTGGCGCTTTCGCTAAAGTAGCTTGGAACGGTCAGCCATTCGGGCTTTCTGGCGTTAAACTCTACCATCATATGTTGAGCGCGCTACCCAGCGTTGCGGCAAGATATGCTTCGGGGATAATCTCGGAAAGTGTGGGGTGCGGGAAAATCTTATCTTTGAGGCTTTCGGGAATGACCGCGTTTATAAGCTCGGTGACATTATCGCCAAAAAGCCAAGCGCCGAGTATCTCGCCTTTTTGCTTGTCCGTGATTAGTTTAATTATACCTTCGGTATGCCCCGAGGTTATGGCTTTGGAATTGGCCATAAGCGGGAACTTGCCGATGCTTATATCAAGGCCCTGTTCCTTTGCCTTTACCTCTGTCAGACCAAAGCCGGCAATTTGCGGGTGGGAATATATACAAAAAGGAATATGCAAAGGATTTATGGGGGAGATGTCCTTTTCCCCCTTGATGGCGCGAGCGGCGATTACGCCTTCTGCCATGGCTTTATGCCCGAGCCAAGGGGCGGCGGTAATATCACCGATGGCGTAAACGCCCTTTGCTCCCGTTCGCATAAGTCCGTCTGTCACTATGTGGCCTTTTTCCAGCTTTACATCAGACAAGTTTTCCAGCCCGATGTTTTGAATGTTCGGAGTAACGCCGACAGCAACAATGACTTTGGCGAATTCGGCGTTGGTTTCTTTGCCGTCATTGTCCAAAAGGGTAACGAGCACTTTATCCTTTTCCTTCTTTACCAAAGTGGCTTTGGTTGAAGTAAGTATGGTTATGCCCTGCTTTCTAAACGACGCTTCGGCAAGGGTGGCGATTTCCTCGTCCGCGGCGGGGATTATGCGCG
Organism: uncultured Pseudomonadota bacterium; assembly: GCA_902783675.1. Taxonomy (GTDB): domain Bacteria; phylum Pseudomonadota; class Alphaproteobacteria; order CACZRW01; family CACZRW01; genus CACZRW01. Next base: position 6,089 of record CACZRW010000059.1, read on the forward strand.
GAGCAAACTCTGCCAGCGTGACCGATGTTCCGAAAGCATTATAAAAGTCCGCAAACTCCAGCCCGACAGCACCTCCGCCGATGATAAGCACCGAACTCGGCAAGGTATCGGATAAAAGCGCATGGCGCGAATTCATTATCAAGT
>CACZRW010000060.1 GCA_902783675.1 uncultured Pseudomonadota bacterium
AATAAAGATATAACCGATAAAGATTGGCTTGACTGGCATTGGCAAGTCCGTAACCGCATCACGACCGAGGCGGCGGCCGACGCGGCGCTTACCCTTACCGCCGAGGAAAAGGAGGGCTTTGCGTGCAAGTCCTTGCGCATGCCGTTTTCCGTAACTCCTTACTATGCAAGCGTGATAAAGGATGTACCCGCACTTCGCAAATGTTGCCTGCCCTGCGTGCAAGAGGGAATAAAAGCCGCCTATGAAACCGACGACCCTTTGGGCGAGGAAAAGTCCAGCCCCACTCCGAATCTCTGCCACAAATACCATAACCGCGCACTGTTTATGGTTGGCAATGTTTGCCCTTGTTATTGCCGCTATTGCACAAGGGGAAGGCTAACGAGTAAGCTCGACTTTTTCGCCGATTGGGAACCCGAGCTTGATTATATCGCAAAGCATGAAGAGATTCGCGATGTGCTCATTTCGGGCGGCGAACCGCTTCTTTTATCTGATGAAAAGATAAATGAACTGCTGGACAGACTCTGCGCCATACCTCACATTGACATTATAAAGATTGGTTCAAAGGCGCCCATAACCATGCCCATGCGCATAACCGACGACCTTATCAAAATCCTAAAGGCGCATAATCCCGTTATCATCAGTATTCATATAAACAGGGCCGAGGAGATTACCCCCTTGGTTGCGGAAAAGCTTAACAAGCTTGCGGATAACGGTATTTTAATGGGCTCGCAAAGTGTTCTTTTGAAGGGAGTAAATGATGATGCAAAGGTTCTTTACGACCTTTTCTATAAACTTTTAACGAATCGCGTCCGTCCTTATTACCTTTTCCAATGCGACCCGATTAGCGGTTCCAATCACTTCCGCGTGCCGGTAGCAAAAGGGCTGGAGATTATGGACGAGCTGCGTAAGAGCGCCAGCGGCTATGCCATTCCGACCTATGCCATTGATATTCCCAACCACACCGGCAAAATCGCCGTTTTGCCGAACAGGATAAAAGGCGAAACAAATGACGGACTGCTCAAGATAGAGGACTTTAACGGCGATATATATCTTTACCCGAGTTAGTTAGTTTCCCTTTCTTCCCCTCTGCTTTTCCCGCTTCCGATTAGAGCATAAAAAGCCGGCACTTTTTTGTGGATTGATATAAGCGGATAGGCTAGTATGACTCTTAAAGTTTTAAAGGGGGAAAGTATGACACCGGAAGATTTATTTTCTAAAAAGCTATCACTGGGTAAGCCTTCGGAGACCAAGAAAAATCAAGGCCTGTCCCGCGCGTGGATACGCTGTCCTTCGGGGCGGCGCGTGGATTTGCTGGAACCTTCGCCTTTGGATATTGAGATTACCGACATAGCTCTTTCGCTTTCGCGCATAAGCAGGTGGGCGGGAATGACCGCGACTCCCTACGGCTTCTCGGTGGCACAACACTCTGTTTTGGTCGTTAAGATAATGGAGTGGATGCTTGACACCACGCCTTCCTTTAAGACCATGATTAAGAAAAGCGGACTTTCCAAAAAGCATTGGCTTTTGGCGGGGCTGCTGCACGATGGCGCCGAGGCGTATCTTGGCGGGGATTTGTGCGGACCGGCAAAGGCAAACATGAGCGACGCCGGCTATCGCAATATGGAGGACGCGCTGGAAAAAGCGATATTTATCCGCGCGGGCTTGCCTGCCGAATTGCCCGCCGATTTGCGCAAGGTGATGAAGTATGCCGACCGCGCATCCGCCTATGCCGAAGCGGTGCTTATCGTAGGCTTTACCCCCGACGAAGCCGAGCAGTTTTTCGGTATCCGCACGCCTTTAAAGGACCACGCCTTTTTGGACACGCTGTCGTCAGACGAGGCCATGAGTGCCTATCTTAGTCTATACAAGCGCTTAAAACTCGTATAATATGTCCTTAAACAAAGGATTTTTATATGATTACCAGCTTTAACCACCGAAAAGGCGGGGTTTTTGCCTCGATTGACCTTGGGACTAATAATTGCCGTTTAATGATTGCCAGACCTTCAAGAAGCGGATTTTGCGTGGTAGATTCTTTTTCCAAAATCACGCGCTTGGGCGAGGGCATGGTCTCTGACAACCACTTATCGCAAAAGGCTATGGAAAGGACGCTTGACGCTTTAAAAGTATGCGCCGACCGCCTTTCGCAATATCCGGTGAAGAAGTCTCGCTTTGTCGCTACCGAAGCTTGCCGGCGTGCGGAAAACGGCGCGGACTTTATTGCCTTGGTAAAGGAGCGCTTGGGGCTTCCTTTTGAAATTATATCCCCTACCGAGGAATCGAGGTTGGCGATTGCGGGTTGCACTCCCTTACTTAAAAAAGGTGTTAAGTATCTTATGGTGTTTGACATCGGCGGCGGCTCGTCCGATATCGCTTTCTCCGAGATTGACGCTTCGGGCAGGGCGCATCTTAAAGCCTCGCTGTCCGTGCCTATGGGCGTGCTGACTGTGTCCGAGGGCTTTACGGGCACGGATTTATCGGGCAGGGCGCGGCAGACCATCGCGGACAAAATAGATAACGCTTTAGACGAGTTCGACTCTATGTATGGACTTTCCCAAAAGATAGCCAGCGGGGAGATGCAGATTATCGGGACATCGGGTACGGTAACTTCGCTGGGTGCTTTTCATCTTAACCTAAGCCACTATAACCGCAGTGCGGTAGACGGGCTTTGCCTCAGCTTTGACGAGATACAATCGGCGCGCGAAAAGCTTGAAAAGATGAGCAATCAAGAGCGCATTATGCATTCCTGCATCGGACCGCAACGGGCGGATTTAACCTTGGCGGGTTGTGCGATTTTGGGAGCAATATGCGACTTTTGGCGAATGGACGAGCTTATGATTGCCGACCGCGGCATACGCGAAGGCATTCTTATTGACTTGATGAAAAGCGCGTAAGATAAAGCGCATAAGATAAGGAGCTTATGATGCAGCCTAAATTGATGACGGGACTTAGGGTAAAACGCACAAGGGTAAAGACGGCCAAGGGCCGCATCGCCTCGTCCACAAGGTGGATTAGCCGCCAGCTTCACGACCCTTTTGTGCTGGAAGCAAAGAAACAAGGCTACCGCGCGCGTTCCGCCTTTAAGATTATTGAGCTTGACGAGATGTTCCACCTTTTCTCGCGCGGGAAAAAAGTCGTGGACTTGGGCGCCGCCCCCGGCGGGTGGAGCCAAGTCATCGCCAAGCTTACCTGCTCGCCTAAAGAAAATCCCACCGTAGTGGCGCTGGACATTCTTCCCATGAAGCCGATTGACGGGGTAAAGGTGCTGACCATGGACTTTATGACAAGCGAAGCACCAAAGCGCCTTAAAGAAGCCGCGGGCGGTGCGGTTGATGTTGTGGTCTCGGATATGGCGGCGAATACCACCGGCACGCCTTCGCTTGACCACCTTCGCATTATGAACTTGGTTGAAGAGGCTTTTTGGTTCGCCACCGAAATTCTTAAAGACGGCGGCGCCTTTGTCGCAAAGGTATTCCAAGGCGGCACCGAAGCAAAACTTTTAGCCGAGATGAAAAAACACTTTAAGACGGTAAAGCACGCCAAGCCTGCCGCTTCACGCAAGGAAAGCCCCGAGGAATATGTGGTGGCGTTGGGATTTAAGCGCCCATGAAAGCCGATGAGCAAAAGGCCGTCGCCCGCGACATTTTCGCCCTTGCCCTGGAAGCGGTAAAGTCGGGGAAGCCCGCCGACAAAGTAATCTCTTTTGAGGTAAAGAACCGCCGCTTTATGGGCGCGAACGACCGTCGCACCGTAACAGACATGGTGTGGAACACCTTTCACAATTTAGCTTATTTGCGCTGGAAACTTGGCGATGATGCCGAGGCGGGCGAGCTTTTTGACCTTTCGCTAAAGCCGCGGGATTTAACGGGCGCGCCCGAGTATGTCCTTTATGACTGCCCCGCCTTTTTGTTTGCCGATATGCCCAAGGAAGAAATAAAGGCGATGCAAGCGCGGGCGAGTTTTGATTTGCGCGTTAACATTTCCAAGATGGCAAGGGACAAAGTTATCCAAATGTTCAAGATGCAAGGGATAAGTGCGGAAAAGACGCCTTTCTCCCCCGTGGGCCTTCGCATGCACAAGCATTTTCCTCTGGAGGAAACGACCGCTTACAAGCGAGGCTTGGTTGCCGTTATGGACGAAGGCTCGCAGTTAGTCGCTTGCAAAATCGCGCCTTTTATAAACAAAGGCGACAAGGTGCTGGATTTATGCGCCGGCGGCGGAGGCAAGACTTTAGCGCTGTTTGATTTGGTGGCAGAGAAAGGCGGCGCGGACTTTACCGCTACGGACATCTCCGCCGAAAGGCTGGAAAAGCTAAAGGCGCGAGCAAAACTAGCCGTGTTTAAGGGGATTAAAATTGAGCCCCTTTCGCCTGATTATCAACCTTTTTTAGCAAAGCATACCGCCGCATTTGATAAAGTGGTGGTTGATGCGCCTTGCTCGGGCACGGGGACCTGGCGGCGTGCACCCGATGCCAAATGGCGGACATCGCCGCTGGCTCTTGCTTCTTACGAATCCGAGCAACGGGCAATACTTACCAAAGCCTCCCAAATGGTAAAGAAAGGCGGCAAGCTCTTTTATATCACCTGCTCTTTGCGGCAAGCGGAAAACGAAGCCCAAGTCGAGTGGTTTTTATCCGAAAACAAGTCTTTTACGCTTTTGGACTCGGAATACATACTGCCCTCAAAATACGCTTCCGACGGCTTTTTTGTGGCAATGATAGAAAATAAGTAAAAAAGGGGCTTGAAAAGCAAAGCAAGTTTTGGTAATAATCACCACTCTCGACAGTGGGGGTGTAGTTCAGTTTGGTTAGAATAACGGCCTGTCACGCCGTAGGTCACGGGTTCGAGCCCCGCCACTCCCGCCATTTAATAAATAAAAAGCTGCCTTTGCGGGCGGCTTTTTTATTTTTCTTGTAACCTATTTGGCGTAAAGGTTTTATGTAAGCTCAACCATCAAAGGCGCATGGTCGGACGCCTTATCCATGCCTCTCATATACTTATGCACTTCGGCAGATTTAAGACGCTCGGTAAGCGCAGGGGATAAGAAAATATCATCAATCAGCATGCCCATATTCCTTTGCCAAGCGCCCATGGTATAGTCCCAAAAACTGTAATTGCCCGCCTCGGGGTGAAGGGTCTTAAAGGCGTTGGTAAGCTGCAAATCTTTTACCAAATCCGCCAGTTTTCCCCTAACTTCGGGCAACATCAAAGCATTGGTGCGATAGGCTTCGGGGTTATATACATCACCGTCGTTTATGATGACATTAAAATCCC
>CACZRW010000061.1 GCA_902783675.1 uncultured Pseudomonadota bacterium
GCTCGGTTTTTTCCCACAGATCCAGCACTTTTTCCGCATCAACTTTATTGCTGATTTTAAGCAAAATCTCGCCGCTGTCCCCTGCCCCGTTTTTAGCCTTAACCAATGCCGCCAAAAAGCCCAGATAAAGCCCTTTAAGCGTTTCATAGTATCCCTCGTCCTTGTCGGCCTTTTCCGCCAACTTATAAGCTTTAAGGACATTAAGCTTCGGAAAATCATCATAAAGCTCCAAAAGCTGAGAGAAAAGATAAGGCGCGTTATTTTCCAAAAGATTAAGCGCCTCGCCCACACTTCCTTTAGCAAACGAAGCAAGCATTTTCGCATCATTATCCGCAAGCTCGGGCTCTTTATTTTTAAGCACGGCGATAATATCCTCGTCGGTAAAGGGGTAAAAGTGAACCTTCTTGACTCTGGATAAAATCGTGGGCAGCAGCCTTCTTTCATTATGAGCAATAAGGAAAATAACGGTATTTTTAGGCGGTTCCTCAATAATTTTCAAAGCCGCATTTGCCGCGTTAAGATTCATCTCATCGGCAGCATCAATAATAATGACCTTCCAGCCCGTAGCCGAAGAAAGCCTGACAAAGCCGTCAATCGCCCTTATATCATCAACGGTAATTTCCGCACTTTTCTTGCGCTCGTCACCGCTATCATCTACAGCCTTTCCGTCTTTTAACAGCTTGATGATTTCCTTCTTCTCGGTCTCGGTAAGCGAGCGCTCGATATAAAGCAAATCGGGGTGCACTTTCTTTCTGACCTGGATTTTGTCCTCTTTCGTTTTGCCCAGTATCATTTCCGCCATGTCAAGCGCCACAGAGGCTTTGCCAATCCCTTTCATACCGGAAAAAAGCCAAGTCCCCGCCAAGCTCCCTTGCTCATAAAAGGCACTAAGGCGTTGCTTTATCTCTCTGATATTTTGATTTTCCAGCACTAAAAGAACCTCTGCTCTATGATTTTTACCAACTCTTTATGGATATTTTCCTTTGTATTCAAAGCGTTAACAAGCACGCACCTGTCGGGATTATCGGCGGCGATTTTAGCATAAGCCGCTCTAAGCTTTTCATGAAAGGCCATATCCATTTGCTCAAATCTGGCTTTATCTTCACCCCTTGCGATTACTCTTTTCATTCCCTCATCAACGGGAATATCAAGGATAAAGGTAACATCTGGCACGAACTCACCTGCAACCATTTTATAGACGGCTTCAAGCATTTCCTTAGGCACAGAGTTTTCGCCGTATCCGCACCCTTGATAAGCTGTGGTAGAGTCCGCGAACCTGTCCGATATGACCCACTTTCCCGCATTAATGGCAGGCAGTATTTTCTTTTGCAAGTGATTACGCCGCGCCGCCGAAAACAATAAAAGCTCGGTTACGGCGTCCCACCTATCCTTGCCGCCGGATATTAAAAGCCGTCTTATTTCCTCGGCATCGGGTGATCCCCCAGGCTCTCTGGTTACGACAACATCAATACCTTTAGCGGTAAGGAAATCCGCCATCATAACGATTTGCGTAGACTTTCCCGCCCCTTCGCCGCCTTCAAGAGTAATAAACTTTCCTTTATCTTGCATTTGCATCGTAACCAAATCCGAAAATATGCTTAATCCTGTAAAGCAGCTTGCCAAAGAAGCCCATTTCCGAAACATCTTCCGCCGCAACAACCTTAACCTCTCTGGCAGTAACTCCGGGCGCCGAGACAGTGACCTTTCCCAAGACATCGCCCTTCTTCACGGGAGCTTTAACGGGCTGTTCATAATTAAACACGATATTGATTTTGTTTTTCTCCGTCTTGGGATAGGTGAGCAGCAAATCATCAAGAGCCTCAACTTTAACCGAGCTTTCCTGCCCCATAAACACGGGAACGAAGGCGATCTCCTGCCCTTTGGTAAGTATTTTTGCATTAGTAAACTCGCGCATACCCCACTCGATAAGGCGTTTAGTTTCATCGCCACGCTCCTTCATGGTTTTAAGCCCGTTAACCACCAAGATGATGCGCCGATTAGTCTCATCTTCCACCGCCGACGCTGCCAAGCCGTAACCCGATGCCTCGGTATGACCGGTTTTTAAACCGTCGGCCTTGATTTTATTCATGAACAAAAGCGGATTGCGGTTTTCCTGCTTAATCTTGTTATAAGTAAAGTATCGTTGCGAAAATATGTCGTAATATTCGGGGAAATTGCTGATTATAAGCTTTGATAAAGTAGCAATATCGCGAACGGACATCTTATGCTTTTTGTTAGGCCAGCCGGTAGCATTTTCAAAATGAGAATTGGTAAGCCCCAACTCTTTAGCCTTGTTATTCATCTCTATGGCGAATTGCTCCTCGGATCCGGCCACATTCTCCGCCACCACAATGCAAGCGTCATTGCCCGACTGCACAATGATGCCTTTAAGCAAGTCCCCTATTTTCACTTTAGCATTAGGAGTAAGGAACATAGTAGAGCCGCCGGTATGCACTCCGCCTTTTTGCCATGCATTTTGCGATACCAGAAACTCGTCATCAAGAGTAAACACGCCCGCCTTTAACTTTTCCAGCAAGATATACACGGTCATGAGCTTGCTCATGGAGGCGGGAGCCATGGCCTCATCGGCGTTTTTGTTAAGCAATTCCTCGCCCGTCTCAAAATCTATCATAAAAGCAAAAGGCGCTTTTGTGGAAATACTGCCCGCTACCGAAGCGCAAGGAACCACACTCACAATTAAAAACAACAACAAACATACTAACTTTTTCATTTTACCACTCTTTCGTCAGCACTACTTCTTCAACAATACGCGCATCGTTATAGCCGAGCGCCCGCATTTTATCTAAAGCTTCCAAAGCATCTTTGCCGGTAGCGAACACACCCATTCTGACGCGATAGATATCCGCACCGTTTATCTTTGTCGTAGAGATTTTGGTATTTCCGTATTCGGCAAGAGTGCTTGCAAATTTTTCGGCATTTTGCCGGTTTGAAAAGGCCCCCACCTGCACATATAGCCCCGAGCCCGAAGGCTTAGCTACAGGCTCTCCGTCCGCAGCCGGCGCCACAGCGTCAGAGCCGAGTAAAGGAGATGCCTCAGCCGCAGCCAAAGGAGAAACCGAAGCCGCGGCCAAAGGCGCCCTTTCTCCCTTAGTTACTATGACAGCCTCATCTATTTCGTCAACCATCACCGGCTCTTTGGTAACTGAGCGTATAGGCATGCTCACCTGCTCTTGCTCGCTTTCATAGGCATAGGCGTAAGCAGGCCTTTGCGGCGCGGTCACAGAGCGAACAAGTTGCTTTTTCTTTGGTGTCTTATCTTCTTTGGTATAGGCGGTTTGCGCCGAAGTATCTCCCGCCAGCATAGCTTCTTTAAGCTCTCTGCTTTCATCGGCAAGAATATCTACGCGCACTCTGGTCGTTCCTTTTTCATAAAAGCCAAGCCTTTCCGCCGCCAGTTTAGATACATCTATAATGCGATTATTTACGAAAGGCCCTCTGTCATTGACCCTTAATACAACACTTCTGCCGTTTTCCAAATTGGTCACTCTTACGATTGAAGGCAGAGGCAAAGTCCTATGCGCTGCGGTCATCAAGTGCATATCGTATATTTCCCCGTTAGCGGTTACGCCGTTGTGGAAATCGGGACCATACCAAGACGCCACCCCCACCTCGGAGTAATCATAATCCTCTTGCGGATAATACCAAGTTCCCATGACCTGATAAGGATTGCCTATTTTGTAAACTCCGTTTTCCGAAGAAGTGCTGCCCCACAAGGCATATTGTTTTATCTGCGAACAGGACATGAGCAAAGGCGCTAAAAGCAACGCAAACAAAAGCACCCACGCCGTTTTTTCATAATTTCCACACATAGCACTCACCCGCAAGAAAGTCGTAGTTGAAATCTATCGCCGAAAGCATAACAAAAAAATGCTATTACTCGCAAGCAAAACTCTCACTATTTTCCTCTAAAACAGCGACTTTCTTTAAAATCTTATTCAGGACCTTGCGGGAAGGATACCCGTCAGGCGGCAATTTCTCGCTTTTTTGAAAGGCAATCAAAGCTTTGCGCGTTTTACTTCCGAAGCTGCCGTCAACTTTATCCTTATAAAAACCCAGCTTGCATAAACCTTCCTGCAACTTCTTTATCTTCTCAATCGAAAGCGAAGAAGCCCGCGCCGACCTAAAGTCTATTTTCTCGCCCATGGCAATTCTGTCCGCCAAATACCCGACGGCGATAACATAAAAAAGCGAATGATTCCAAGCATATATAACATCAAAGTTATGATAAGCGAAAAAGGCCAAATCCTCGTGCCCCATAGGCAGAACCAACTTTGCTTTAATGTTGGACTCGGGAAGCTCGCCGCCTTTTATATTTTTAATTCCAAGCTTTTTCCACTCGGACACCGTCAGCACTTTATCTTCAAAATGCAAATGCCAGTTAAAATCCTTTGGCACTTTTATGGGTCTGCCCCACTTTTCGCCTTTTTTCCACCCCGCCGCTTTCAAGTAATGCGCGGCCGAAGCAAAAGCATCGGGCATACTTTCCACAATATCAATTTTGCCGTCCTTGTTATAATCCAAGGCATGCCGCATATAGGACGAAGGCATAAACTGGAACTGCCCGAACGCCCCCGCCCATGAAGATTTAGTGTTAACGATATCAACCCCGTCACGCTCTTGTATCTTAAGCGCCGTAATAAGCTCGCGAGTAAAAAAGTCAGACCTGCGATTATCCATAGCCATGGAAAACAAAGAATCCGCCAGCTTAAACTTTGGTAGATTCATACCGAAATTAGTCTCAAGCCCCCACAACGCCACCAGATAATGCGGCGAAACATCATACTCTTTGGCAACTTTATTTAAAGTTTTCAAGTGGTTAAAGTAATACTTACGAGCATTTTTCACCCGCGCTTCGGTAACCAACCTCGCCATATAGTTTTCAAAACTAAGCGCGAATTCGGGCTGCTTTCTATCTAGATTTATAACTTTAGGCACATACTTTAACCTATTGAAAACATTATCAATAGTTTCTTTGCCAACTCCGGCATCAAGGGCTTTGGCGATAATATCCTGCCGCTTTTGCTCTATTTCGGCGTTTATTTCATCATCAGCCATGGCTACAACTGATATTGAAAGAAACGCAAAAACCAAAAGCAAAAGCTTATACATCGACCCCTTTCCTTTAATTTATGTCTTTGAACAGTTCCAAAGCATCGGAAATCTTGGCAATAGAGACTTCCGCCTCATCTCTCGCTTTAACCTTCCCCTCAATCACGGCTTTAGGCGCTTTAGATGTAAAGCCTTCATTAGCAAGCTGCGCATTAGTCCGCTCCACAAAGCCTTTAAGGTTCACAAGCTCTTTATTAAGCCTTTCCTTTTCCTTTGCCACATCAATAAGCCCGGCCAAAGGTATAAATATCGTCATACCGTCAAAAACCACGGCGACCGCACCGTCTTGAGCCTTATCGGTAAAGGTAACCTCTTCCACTCTGGCAAGAGTTTTAATGTTATCAACGAACAAATCCAGTCTTTCTTTTTGCTCTTTAGTAGCATCTTTTATGCACAGCGAGATTTTAGAGCCCGCGGGAATATTCACCTCGGCGCGGGTTGAGCGAATGGCCGAGATTAAATCCACCATCCAATCCACATAAGAAAAGACCTCGTCATCATCGGCAACCGTTACGCCGGGCCAAGTTTGCTCCATAAGCATTTGTTTTCTATCGGCAATTTTACCCCACAGTTCCTCGGTTATAAACGGCATAAAGGGGTGCAAAAGTTTAAGGATATTATCCAAAACATAAGCTGCGGTATCTCTGGTTTCCGCCTTTTCGGCATCGTTATCGCCGGTAAAAATCGTCTTTGCCATTTCCAGATACCAGTCGCAGAACTCGCCCCAAACAAAGTGATAAACGGTATTGCAGGCATCATTAAACTCATAGTTATCAAGGCTTTTTGCGATACTGTCCGCCGCCTCGGATAATTCGTTTATCATCCAAGCGTTAATCGGAAGTCCTACTTTATCGGACTTAAAATCGGGATTAGGCTTGCACCCGTTCATCTCACAAAAGCGCGCCGCATTCCAGATTTTAGTTGCAAAGTTGCGATAAGCCTCGCACCGTTCGTCGGATATAAGCACATCACGCCCGTGCCCCGCTTGGATAAGAAGCGCAAAGCGAAGCGCATCTGCCCCGTATTTGTTAATCATATCCAAAGGATCAATGCCGTTGTTCTTGGACTTGGACATTTTCTGCCCTTTGCCGTCACGCACCAACCCATGGAAGAACACCTGCTTAAAAGGCACTTTTCCGGTCATATGCGTCCCCGCCATAATCATGCGTGCCACCCAGAAAAAGATAATATCAAAGCCGGTAATCAGAAGGCTTGTCGGATAATAGCGCTTGAAATAAGCATCATTTTCATCCGGCCAGCCAAGCGTCGCAAACGGCCATAATTGCGAAGAAAACCAAGTATCAAGCACATCTTCATCACGCTTTAAAGAAACCTTTTTACCATGAACTTTTTCTGCCGCGGCCAAAGCTTCTTCCTCGGTTTCCTCGCAGAAAACTCCGCCTTCGTCATCATACCACACGGGTATTTGATGCCCCCACCACAGCTGCCTTGAAATACACCATGGTTGAATATTATTCATCCATTCAAAGTAAGTAGCTTCCCAATTCTCGGGAATAAACTCTATTTCCTTGGTTTTAACCACTTCCATGGCCTTAACCGCGAGCTTTTTCGCATCAACATACCATTGATCGGTAAGCCACGGCTCAATCACGACATTAGACCTGTCGCCGTAAGGAATGGTCATAGGATTATCCTCTTCCTTAACAAATAAACCAAGTTCTTTAATCTTAGCCAAAACCAACGGCCGAGCTTCTAAACAAGCCAACCCTCTGAACTCCTCGGGAACATTATCGTTTAGTTTAGCATTGTTGTCTAAGATATTGATTAAAGGAAGATTATGTCTTTTACCAACTTCGAAATCGTTAAAATCGTGCGCAGGAGTAATCTTAACCGCACCCGTCCCTTTGGTAGGATCTGCATGTTCATCGGCAACCACGGGAATAGGACGGTTTACTATCGGCAGAATAACATTTTTACCGATAAGGTGCTTATACCGTTCATCATCGGCAGAGACGGCAACAGCGGTATCTCCGAACATCGTTTCGGGACGAGTGGTCGCAACGGTAATAACTTCGCCCTTCTCGCTTCCTTCCACGGGATAGTTAAAGTACCACATCTTACCCACTGTTTCCACTTGATTTACTTCAATATCGGATATAGCGGTTTGCAGCTTGGAATCCCAGTTCACAAGGCGCTTGTCGCGATAGATAAATCCTTCTTTATACAAAGACACAAAGACCTTTGTAACTACTTTGGAAAGCCCCTCATCCATGGTAAATCTTTGCCTATCCCAATCCGCAGACACACCGAGCCGCCTGAGTTGCTCGATAATCTTACCGCCGGAAGCAGCCTTCCACTCCCACACTCTTTCCAAAAACTTTTCTCTGCCCAAGTCATGGCGAGAAATCTTTTCCTTTGCAAGCTCACGCTCCACGACCATTTGCGTAGCAATTCCGGCGTGATCGGTCCCCGGCTGCCACAGCACATCAAAGCCGCGCATCCGCTTATACCGAAGCACCACATCGGGAAGGGAATCATCCAGCGCATGTCCCATGTGCAAATTGCCGGTAACATTAGGAGGCGGCATAACCAAAGAAAATGGCGGTTTCTTGCTGTTTACATCACACTTAAACAGCCCTTTTTCTTCCCACTTTTTATAGATTTCGCCTTCCGTTTCCTGCGGATTATAATTTTTATCTAGCATAACACACCTGATTAAGTTTCAATAACGATAACATTTTCCCAGATTTAAAGCCTTTTTGCGGGGGAAAGTCAACCCCATTTTACCTAACAGAAATACCTACTGTTAAAAAAATCGCATCAAGCATAAACTGATTATGTCGACTCGATTCGACGATTAACTTAACTTCTTTTAAAAGGAGATAATCATGGGTTGTGGATGCAAAAAAGACACCAAAAAGAAATAGCTTTTTAAAGTGTTTTTAAAGTTTAGGAAAGGAGCCGATTTTACGCTCCTTTTTTATTCAAAACTTTTGATAAGATTCATAATCTTATCCATGTCCTCGGCCTTGCAAAGGGTATAAGGCTCGTCGATTCTGGCAAACATATCCTTAACAAGCTGTTCTATCTCGCGGCATTCGTCGGGAGAACCTATTCTGTTTGCGGGAGAATAAAACGCTTCGTTAAACTCAAGCAAAATATTGACTCCTTTGCGGAATCTGTGCTCGGCAATGATATGCTTTTCCGTAGCGAGTTGCAATTCATGCACAAGTTGCTCGTCCTCTTTGCTCACCCCTTCGCTTCTTTTGTATAGGTAAATAAGGTTCAAGAGCAAAGGACAATCCGTTACGATATAATCCACCTTGTTCCAAGCCAGCTTAATTCGCCGCACCATTTCGGCAAAAATAATATCCTGATTTGCGAGCTCTTTTATTTGCCCCGCCAAAATAAGCTCTGTTGCGAACTCTTGCGCCAGAAAGACAGTTTTACCCGCTTTTTTAAGTTCCGCCGACACCGCGTAAGAAACCGTGGTTTTGCCGCTCGCGGGCGCACCAAACAAATTGATTAGTTTTGTCATACTATCCTCTGCCTTTAGAAAGAATAAATTTGGTAGCGGAGGAGGGATTTGAACCCCCGACACGCGGATTATGATTCCGCTGCTCTAACCAACTGAGCTACTCCGCCATAAAAGGAAGCTTTTTCTAGCCGCTTTTTCTTTCGCTGTCAATAGGCAAAAATCTTAAAGCCCGCCTATTTATAGCTAATTGCCCTCATATCAAGCAATTCAACATCTTTGCTTAAATACGAATCCTTCATCTCAAAGTGCTCGGAATACTCGGAAGAAAGGTATTTCTTGTTATCGTCGGCGAAAGTCGTCACAACGGTCTTATCAAACCCGATTTCCTCCATTACCTTGATAGCTCCCAAAAGATTGGCCCCCGAGGATATCCCGACACCAAGACCCAAGGATTTGCCTAGCATTTGCGCCATAATCACGGAATCTTTATCATTGACGGCTATTGCCTCATCAAACTTAAAGTCCTTTATAATATCGGGAATAAATCCGTCCCCGATACCGTGGATAAGGTGCTGTTCCGAATGAGTCATCTTGCCCGACAGCAGCAAAGACAAATCCGGCTCCAAAGGATATACCTTAACACCTGCGACATTATCTTTAAGATAAGACGCAATGCCGACAAAGGTTCCACCCGTGCCGATACCGGCA
>CACZRW010000062.1 GCA_902783675.1 uncultured Pseudomonadota bacterium
ACCGCAAGAGATAACGCACGCAAACTTTGGCTTACCGCCAAGGAAAAGGGCTACGAACTTTATTATCTTAAAAGGTAATGGAAAGTATTTTGCGTATTTCCACGCCCAAAGACAAGGAAAAGATATTTTTTAGCCGAAGATATTCCAAAGCATTTTAGTGGCGTTTAAGATTAAAAAGGCGGCAAAGGCACGCGCCAACACCAAATCGCTCATAAGCCTTGCCAACCATGCACCGACAGGAGCAAAAAGCATCACCGTCGGGACTATGCATAAAAGTGCGAGCCAATTCACATAGCCCAAATAATGATAGTCTAACCCCGCTTTGTCCCAACCTGCGATGATGTAGCAAAGTGTGCCGCTTACCGCTATTACCGAGGCCAAAATAGACGAAGTGCCGATGGATATTTTCATCGGGAAACCATAAGCCCTTAAAAAAGGGACGCTCATCGTCCCGCCACCTATACCCATCAAAGCCGAGAATATTCCGATTAAAGTGGCAACGGCATGCAAAAAGTGCTTGTTCGGCAGGGCTTCGGCCCTTTTTGCCTTCACTTTTGTAAGCATTTTAACCCCGAGACCAAGACAGAAAATCGCAAACAAAACGGTTATCGACTTTGCGCTAAACAGCGAGTTTAGGTAAGCGCCCAGCACCGCACCAAAGAACATAAGCGGTGCAAGCTTTTTCATCGCTTCCCACGATATTTCTTTGTGTAATATGTGTGTTTTAAGCGAACCAATCCCCGTGAATATAATCGTGCCTAGCGAAGTCGCCATTATCGTTTGCATTTCATAGGCAGGGACAAAACCTACTTTATCCGAGATATAGTAAAGTATCGGCACGATAACCACACCTCCGCCTATGCCGAACATGCCTCCGATAAGGCCGGCAAGCGCACCTATAGACAACAGTATGCCGAGGGTGGGGGCAAAATCTATAGCGCTATAAAGCAGTTGTTCCATTTTGAGCAGTGTCCTGCGTCTTTGTTTCTTCCTTATCTTCATGCAGGCGGACAATGTTCGCACCGCAAGCTGAAAGCTTAGCCTCTAATGCCTCATAACCTCTGTCAAGATGATAAACTCGCTCTATTAATGTATCCCCTTCGGCGGCAAGTGCCGCTAGGACAAGCCCCGCCGAAGCACGCAAATCGCTGGCCATTACGGGGGCTCCTTTTAATTTGCTTTCGCCCGCAATCGCAACCGAAGTGTCGTTTATAAAGCGGATGTCAGCGTTCATTCTTTGCATCTCCGGCACATGCATAAAGCGATTTTCAAATATTGTTTCCGTGATGGTTGAACCGCCCTTTGCCGTCAACATAAGCGCCATTATCTGTGCTTGAACATCGGTCGGGAAGCCGGGATAGGGCTCGGTCACTATGTCAATTCCGACAAGGTTACGATCCCTTCCGTCAACGGTTATAGTGTCATCCGTTTCGGTTATTTCTACGCCCATTTTCCTAAGAGCTTCGGACACGGCGGTTACATCGCCTGGACGAGTATCGGTAAGGGTCAGTTTGCCGCCCGTTATTGCCGCCGCTATCATATAAGTGGCCGTTTCTATCCGATCGGGAAGGACGGAATACTTCGCCCCGCCAAGTTTGTCTTTACCGTTTACGGTGAGGCAAGATGTGCCTATGCCGGTTATGTCCGCCCCCATTGCCTTCAAACACAAAGCAAGGTCAGTTATTTCCGGCTCCATGGCAGCATTGTTAATAACGGTTTGCCCGTCGGCTAAAGTCGCTGCCATAAGCGTATTCTCCGTCGCGCCTACGCTGATTTTGGGAAAAGTTATGTTTGCACCTTTCAGGCGGCCTTTTACGCTTGCCTTGATATAACCCTCTTCAATTGTGATGTCGGCACCCATTTGCTCCAGTGCCGCAAGGTGAAAATTGACAGGACGCGGACCTATGGCGCAACCACCCGGCAGGGCAACTTGACACTCGCCAAAACGAGAGAGTAAAGGCCCCAAGACAAGCACCGAAGCGCGCATCGTTTTTACTAATTCATAAGGCGCGGTAAGTTCGGATATATGGGCAGCGTTGAAGGAAGTGGTATGATCATCTATATGGGTTATACGAACACCAAGCACCTTTAGTATCTCGTAAAGCGTCTTTATATCGGCAAGAACCGGAATGTTTAACACTTCCAGCACGCCGTCAGTCAAAAGCGACGCCATTATAATAGGTAGCGAGGCGTTTTTTGACCCACCGATAGGAACCGTGCCGAAAAGGGGGGTGCCTCCTGTTACTTTTATTTTATCCATAATCATTCCTTATATACTGGTATCTTATGTCCTGTCGTTCTATAGTTTTGGCAAAGTAACTCCGGTTTGTCCCTGATACTTGCCGTTTTTGTCCTTGTAAGAAGTTTCGCACATCTCGTTGGCTTTTAAAAATAAAAATTGAGCAACGCCTTCACCGGCATAAATCTTTGCGGGCAGGGGGGTAGTATTGGAAAATTCAAGAGTGACATGGCCTTCCCACTCGGGCTCAAGCGGTGTGACATTTACGATAATACCGCAGCGGGCATAAGTCGACTTGCCAAGGCAGATGACCAAAATATCGCGGGGAATGCGGAAATATTCAACAGTCCTGGCTAAAGCAAAGCTGTTAGGCGGAATGATGCAAACATCTTCCTTGCGAGAGACAAAGCTTTGGTTGGAAAAGTCTTTAGGATCAACAACACTGGAATTAACATTCGTGAAGATTTTAAATTCGTCCGCACAGCGGGCATCATAGCCATAGGATGAAACACCATAAGAAACGCAACCTTTGCGAACTTGCTTGTCCATAAAAGGCTCTATCATACCTTTTGCTGCCATTTCTCGAATCCACTTATCGGACATTACTGACATATCTTTATTCCCCTTTTTAAGCTTTATTCCAAACTCTGTCTTGTAAACTAAATAAAGGGCAAAGGCAAGCATCCCCTTATACAATTTATTAGCTTTTCATTTTTTAAAAAAAATCATCTAATGCCCTTGACGAAGGAGGAAATAAACACTACCTCATAACCACGCCTTAAATATGAAAGGCATAATGATTTTTAATTTACTTTGAAGAGGATAAGAAAATGAAGTTTAGACCATTACTTGATAGAGTTTTGCTCAAAAGAGTGGAAGAGGATAAGAAAACCAGCGGTGGAATTATCATTCCCGACACTGCTAAGGAAAAACCTTCTCAAGGTCAAGTGGTTGCTGTCGGTCCCGGTGGACGTGATGAAGACGGCAAAGTTATTCAAATGAGCGTTAAAGTCGGAGACAGGGTGCTTTTTGCCAAGTGGTCCGGCACTGAAGTTAAAGTCGACGGCGAAGATTTCTTAATTGTTAAAGAATCCGAAATCCTTGGCGTAATTGAAGTTTAATTATTAATTCGTAATTAGTTGTAAAAGGAAAAAGAAATGACTGCAAAAGATGTAAAGTTCTCAAACGATGCCAGAGAAGCCATGCTTAAAGGCGTCGATGTTTTGGCTAATACCGTAAAGGTTACCCTTGGCCCTAAAGGCCGCAATGTCGTGCTTAACAAATCTTTTGGTGCTCCGAAGATTACCAAGGACGGTGTTTCGGTCGCTAAGGAAATTGAGCTTGCCGATAAGTTCGAAAATATGGGCGCGCAATTGGTTAAAGAAGTTGCTTCCCGCACCAATGACGCTGCCGGTGACGGAACTACCACCGCTACTGTCCTTGCTCAAGCTATTGTGCACGAAGGCTGTAAGGCCGTTGCCGCAGGTATGAACCCCATGGATCTACGCCGCGGAATTGATGCCGCTGTTGCTGCCGTGGTGGAAGAGATTAAAGCGCACTCGCGCAAGGTCTCTACTTCTGCCGAGATTTCTCAAGTCGGAACTATTTCCGCAAACGGCGACTCCTCCATCGGCGGATACATTGCCGAGGCTATGGAAAAGGTCGGTAACGAGGGCGTGATTACGGTCGAAGACGCAAAAGGTCTTTCCACCGAGCTTGAAGTGGTTGAAGGTATGCAGTTTGATCGCGGATACCTTTCTCCTTACTTTATCACCAATCCCGACAAGATGATTACCGAGTTTGAAAACCCGTATATTCTTATTGATGACGGCAAACTTTCCAACTTGCAAAGCATGATTCCTATATTGGAAGCCGTGGTGCAATCCGGTCGTCCGTTGCTTATCATCGCAGAGGATGTCGAGGGTGAGGCTTTGGCTACTTTGGTTGTGAACAGACTTCGCGGCGGACTTAAAGTTGCTGCGGTAAAGGCTCCCGGTTTCGGCGACAGGCGCAAAGCTATGCTTGAGGATATTGCTATTCTTACCAAAGGTCAGGTCATCTCTGCCGATGTAGGCATTAAGCTCGAAGATGTAACTCTTGATATGCTTGGCACGGCAAAGCGCGTCACCATAAACAAGGACAATACAACCATCATTGACGGTGCGGGCGATAAGGACGCTATCAAGGCTCGTTGCGCCCAAATCAAAAAGCAAATAGAAGACTCTACTTCCGATTACGACAAGGAAAAAATGCAAGAGCGTCTTGCAAAACTTTCCGGCGGTGTTGCTGTTATTAAAGTCGGTGGTGCCAGCGAAACGGAAGTAAAGGAAAAGAAGGACCGCGTTGACGACGCTCTGCATGCCACTCGTGCTGCTGTTGAAGAAGGCATTGTAGTAGGTGGTGGCTCTGCTCTTTTATATGCTTCGGTTGCTTTGGAGAAAGTCAAAGTTGACAATAACGATCAGAAAGTCGGTGTTGACATTATCCGCCGCGCTTTACAAGCTCCGGTGCGCCAGATTGCCGAAAACGCCGGCGTTGACGGTGCAGTTGTCGCCGGAAAGCTTATTGAAGGTAAGGATAACAAGATTGGCTTTGATGCTCAATCCGGTAAGTATACCGATATGTTCGCCGCAGGTATCATTGACCCGACCAAAGTGGTAAGAACTGCTTTGGAGGGCGCTGCCTCTATCGGCGGATTGCTGATTACCACCGAAGCGATGGTTACCGATAAGCCTGAGGATAAGTGCTCTTGCGGTAGCCACGGCGGGGCTGACGCGGGCATGGGTGGCATGATGGGCGGATACTAAAATCCGTTTGTAGACCACCCGGTCGCAATTTTGTAAAACTTAAAACGACCCTCTTATATTTTCATATATCAGGGTCGTTTTTCTCGCACTTAAAAATGTATTGACAAATAATCGGACGAATATTAATTTTACTCCTATGAATTAATAGCTAAACTATTAATGGCTATTGATAAATGGAGGAGATGATGGAAGTCATTAGTATGGAGAAAATATCCAACGAGGATCGGTTACCCAACGGGATAATAAGAATCGGAATGGGCGAGAAAGCAGGTGCCAAACCGGAATGGCTGATTGATATGTATTATTATTGTTATATGGAGGGCCATTGGAGCAAAACGGAAGAACATAGAGGTTCTTTCATTAGGATTTATAATACTAAAAATAAGAACGGGATGCTGTTTCATTATTATGATAATTATGATTATTACCCTATTTACTATCATTACACTGATTGCAGACGAAAAAAAGGATCTTTTTCAATCGTGACAGATAAGGGGGAATCTAAAATAAATAAAAATGATTCGGAATACAAAACCCTTTCTTCGGTTCTTGCTCCATTGGTCCCCTACCTTCCAACATATGGAGCAAACGATAAGGTTGATGAAGTATGCCGTATTCCTGAAGGGGTTTTTAACGGTTATTTTTGCGAAAAACGGCAATGTAAGCACATTAAAATTGGAACAACAGTCAAAAATGAAATTGTTAAGGACTTGATTTTCAAAACTAGAGGCTAGTTCGCTTTTTATGTTGTGTATTGATAAACAATCGAAAGAATGCCGCTGGATGGCCAGCCTATATTTTCACAAGTCCGGGTTGTTTCTCTTGTTTAAAATGTATTGACAAACAAGTTGATAAATGATACTTCCCCCACCACACAAGATTGTGGCCCTATGCCACGACTTATTAAAATTACAAATGGAGTAAAAAATGGATATTGTTAAGATGGAAAAATTATCTGACGGGACAATAAGAGTCGGATTAGGCGCGGATAAAGAAGCCAAACCCGAGCTGTTTGTTGACTTATACCGTTATACTTGCAACATGGCTAATCGCGAAGATAATAACATCAAAGGCTCTCTTATTGAGATTTATGATACCAAAAACAAGAACAGAATGCGTTTTCATTAT
>CACZRW010000063.1 GCA_902783675.1 uncultured Pseudomonadota bacterium
GCATAGTTTTCCCCCTTCAAAAACCAAAACAATTAATAACTATGAACAAAGCTACTTAAAGTTAGCCCGATTCGCCCTCTTAAAAAGGCCGTATACGCCTCTACTCCTCTCCGCCTTTTGCAATTTTTGCTAAAAGCTCGGCATTTTCGGGAGCCTTTTCCATCGCCACCATACCTATAGTATTATAGCCGCAGTCCACATGGACAATCTCGCCGGTAATTGCCGAGGCCATATCGGACACAAGAAACACCGCGGCATTCCCGACTTCGTCCAAAGTAACATTCCTGCGCAGCGGCGCGTTATTCTCATTCCAGTTAAGTATGGTGCGAAAATCGCTGACGCCCGAAGCTGCCAAAGTCTTGACCGGTCCCGAAGAAATCGCATTGACGCGAATTGCGTCCTTGCCCAAATCGTTAGCAAGGTAACGCACCGACGACTCCAACGCCGCCTTTGCCACTCCCATTACATTATAATTAGGCAGCCACTTCTCGGATCCGAAGTAAGTAAGAGTAAGCATTGCCCCGCCTTCCGGCATAAGCTCGGCGGCGCGCTTACATATATTGGTAAAGGAATAGCACGAAATCAGCATTGAGTTGGCAAAGTTGCCTGCGCTTGTATCGGCATACCGCCCTTTAAGCTCATTCCTGTCGGAGAAGGCGATTGCGTGCACGACAAAGTCGATTTTGCCCCACTCTGCCCTAAGGTTTGCGAACAAATCGTCCAGGCTTTCCTCGTTCGTCACATCACAAGGAAGAACAAGCTTGCTTTCCACCGACTCCGCCAGCGGCCGCACCCGCTTTTCCAACGCCTCGCCCTGAAAGGTAAAGGCGAGCTCCGCCCCTTGCGCATGGCACTGCGACGCAATTCCCCAAGCGATGGAGTGATCATTCGCCACCCCCATAATCAAGCCTTTTTTACCGCTTAAAATACCATTAGCCATATTTTGTTACTCCTTTTCTATAGCATTAGTTACAGCACAGCATTAGTGATTGGCAAAACTTATACCACCTTCCGCCGCCCGCTGGCAATTCATATTTAAGTTACACTTGCGAGGCGAAAGAATTGCTTATACTATAAGGAGAACAAGCCCTATATAAAGGCAAGTAAAGACAAAGGGAGTAACCGTTATGATTAAGTTCAAGTTCAAGTTTGCACTTTTTCCCGTTATCGCGACGGCTTCATGTATAGTTGCACCTCTGACCCCGTCCGCCCAAGAGACCACCGGCACCGTAGAATATATCAGCGCCGGTTGTTTTGAGGCAGAGATTAACACCCACAAAGGCATGACGGTCTTTAGGAACGGCAGGATTTACAACTGGGAAACCGACAAGAACGGCAAGGACATTTTCAAGAACCAAGTAGGTAGGAACAAATCCGCCGCGAACGAACTTTTTAAGTTCATGGACGACAGCAAGTGGGACAAGGAAACTTTCTCGTGCCCCGCCGCTGCGAACGAGACTTACTGCTATCTTAAGCACTCCTCGCCCAAGACGGGAGAAAAGGTGCTTAACTGGTCATCGGACAAAGTCACGAATGGACTTTGCACTCTGCCCGAAGCCACAAAAAAGCTTTACAATCAAACAGTTACTATCGGTGCCGATGCTATGAACGGCTGGCAAGGTCGTAATACATCCTCGCTTAAAAATCCCCCAACTCTTTAAGGAGAATCACAGATGAACAAGCATATGAATAAAGGCATTTTCACGACGCTGACCCTTGCTCTTGTAGCGGCTGTATCGGCGGCAGGCATGGCGTATGCGGCAAACGAAGCGGAAGCCCCTGCGCGGCCTTCTTCGTCCTCCTCCTCTGAAGCTTTTCAAAAGTTCATCAAATCCTCGCCCATAGCAAAGAAGGACATGGCAAAGACGCTGGGTAGCGAATCCATATCGGCGGCGTGCATGTCAAGCGCGACGGAAAGACATAACGGCGTTACGCTTCAAAAGGACGGTAGCATTTACACATGGTATATGGCGGGCTCGGACGAAAGGGAGATAAGGCGTTTTGTAAAGAAGGACAAAGCGCTCACGGACAAGGTTTTTGCACTTCGGGACAACAGCGATTTTGCCAAGGAGACTTTGGATTATCAAATAGACGGCACTTCGTATTGCTATGTCCGCTCAAAGGCCGGCTCCACCTATAAGCAAATCACTTGGCCGAAGAACGAGATTATGAGCGGGCATAAGCAAGTCCCGCCTGCGGCAAAGAGTTTATTCAAAGCCGCCATAGACACCACCGCCATCGCCCTTGGGGAAAAGAAAAACTAATTAGGAATTAGGAATAATTTTTCCGTCATTCTCAGCCGAAGGCTGGGAATCCACCCTCCCCGAAGGGGAGGAAGCCTTAAACTCATCACCTTATAAGCTTATAAACTAACCTTAACCTGTAACCCTTAACCCTACCTACGGACACGCGCTATTTGATTTGGGGCCGCAGTAGGTAATAATGGGATAAACATATTCGCTACTACC
>CACZRW010000064.1 GCA_902783675.1 uncultured Pseudomonadota bacterium
GGTAACTTTTGAATCTCCGAATGTCTTAAAACTCACCGGCACAAGCTCGGTGAGTTTTGTTTTTCCTTCTTTTCCATCACCAAAGGCAAATGCACTTCGCCAATTAAATTGTCCCATTCGAATGTGTAAAACTTACGCTTGCCAACAAAGGTTTATTTAGCTAACTTATGACTCTTGGTTTGCTATATTACTTAAAGGGAGAGTTAAGTGGTAAGGATAATAAAGCCTTGCGTTGAAGTCATAACGCCACTGGATGGTGAGCAGATATTAAGGCACTTGGAGATATGTGGCAGAACATGCTATAAAAGTGCTGATAAAATCACCCCGGGCTCGGCGCGCACTCTTATAAACAATCTTATAAAAATGCGCCATGAATCAGTACTTGAACATTTCTCCATAACTGTAAGATTTACTTGCGATATTGGCGTTTATAAAGACTTAACTCGCCACCGCATTGCCAGCTTCAGTATTGAAAGCACCAGATATTGCAACTATTCCAAGGGCAAGTTCGGCAGTGAGCTTAAAGTAATAGAACCTTGCCATATCAAAAAAGACTCGCCCGAATACGCAATTTGGCTTGAGACCATGGAATATATTGAAAAGCAGTATATTAAGATGAGTGAGATGGAAGGCGTAAGACCTGATCAGCTTCGCATGATACTTCCTCATTCAACCGCCGCCGAAGTATGCATGACCGCCAATATCAGAGAGTGGCGTCATGTATTTGCGCTTCGTTGTGCCAAGGCCGCTCACCCCTCGGTTCAGGAAGTAACGAAGATGTTGCTTGCGATTTTCCACGACAAGATTCCGGTCTTGTTTGACGATTTATATGAACAATTTTTCACCGAAGAAGAGGTATAATATGACAGAAAACAAATCACCTTGGGGTTCATCCGAAGATGATTCCGATAACAAAGAAGGCCGCGCCTCTCCCGATTGGCAACCGGATTATTCTGCAAAGAAAACGAATAACTCCGGCGCCGAAGGCGATCCGCTTGCCGATCTTGCCAAGTTCGTAAAAGGCTTACAAAAAAAGCTGGAAACAAATGGCTCTTACGGTGGCAGAGGTAGCAGAACCGGCAAAGGCGGTATCCAAAAATCGGGCAGGAAGCAAATTACCTTTCTTTTCCTTGTCGCTTTTATCATTTGGATGCTTACCGGCTTCTATCAAGTGGCGCCGGAAGAGCAGGGCGTGGTTATGCGCTTTGGCAAATATGTTTATACGACTTCTCCCGGACTTCACTACCACTTACCCTTCCCGATAGAAGAAGTTTTAAAGCCAAATGTTATGCGTGAAAACCGCATTGAAATCGGCTTTAGAAGCAATGTATCCGAATCTCGCAGACTTACATCTTTATCCGAGGCCGGCAATGTCCAGCTCGTCCCCGCCGAAGGGCTGATGCTCACGGGTGATGAGAACATAGTGGAAGTAAACTATACCGTAACTTGGAAAATCAGCAATGCCGGTGAGTTCCTGTTTAACCTTCGTGATCCCGTCGGGACAGTAAGAATGGCGGCAGAAAGCGCCATGCGCGAAGTGGTGGGACAAACCCCTATTCAGCAGGTTATAACCGGCGGCCGTGAACAGATTCAAGAGGAGACTCGCAAGAAACTTCAGGCAATGATGGACGAATATGCCGCCGGTGTGCAGATTTCCGCCGTGCAGATGCTAAAAGTTGATCCTCCTTCTCAAGTTATTGATGCTTTTAACGATGTGCAAAGAGCAAAGGCGGACCGTGAGCGTATCCGCAACGAGGCCGAGGCTTATCGCAACGACATTATCCCCAAAGCAAGGGGTGAAGCCGAGCAACGCTTACAGGCTGCGGAAGCCTACCGCGAACAGACTATTAACCTTGCCAGCGGTGATGCTCAGCGCTTTCTTTCCATATTAAAAGAATATAAACAAGCCAAAGATGTAACCTCGCGTCGCATATATCTTGAAACCATGGAACAGGTGCTTGGCGGTGTGAACAAGGTCATCATTGACCCTTCGGCGAAGGGCTCAAATGTTGTCCCTTATCTTCCTCTTTCCGGCTTAGAAACTAAGAAAAAAGGAGCAGAATAAATGAAAAGCTCAAACAAGTTTATAATTGCGATAGTCTGCTTTTTTACAGCGATTTCGCTTATTTCCTCAATTTACATTGTGAAGCAAACCGAACAAGCGATGATATTGCAATTCGGCGAGCCTGTGCGAGTTGTTCAAGAACCTGGGCTAAAGTTCAAAGTCCCCTTTATTCAAGAGGTTGTCTATTACGACAAACGCCTTCTTGAAGCTGATCCTCCGGCCGAAGAAGTTCTTCTTGCCGACCAAAAGCGCATAGTCGTTGATACTTTCTCGCGCTTCAAAATTATTGACCCGCTTTTGTTTTATCAATCCGTGCTGACAGAGGATTTCGCCAAGCAGCGCTTATCGGATGCCATTATTTCATCTCTCCGTGATGTGCTTAGTAACGAGACTTTAAACACCGTCTTATCACCCAAGCGCGCCGAAATTATGCTCAAGATCCGCGAGCTTGTAAACTCAAAAACCAGCGCTAAGTTTGGCGTTACCATGGCAGATGTAAGGATAAGGCGTGCGGATTTGCCGGAACAAACGAGCCAGTCAATTTATGCCCGTATGCGCTCCGAGCGTGAAAAGGAAGCCAAAGAAATAAGGGCCGAAGGCATTGAGCTTGCTCAGCAAATAAGGGCAAAGGCCGAACGCGACAAAACCATCCTTCTTGCCGAGGCTCAGAAAAAATCGGAAATTATTCGCGGTGAAGGCGATAAAAAGGCGACTAAAATTTGGGCAGATGCGGCGAACCAAGACCGCGAGTTTTACTCGTTCTACCGTTCAATGAACGCATATAAGGAGACCATGAAAGACGACAACACCTCGCTTCTCATCGCGCCGGATTCCGAATTCTTCCGCTATTTCAACAAATTGCCAAAAGGGGCCAACTGATGCTTGCGGAACTTGGTGTAGCAATAGGCTTGGTTTTCATACTGGAAGGGCTTTGCTACGCCCTTTTCCCGGACAGTATGAAAAGAATGCTTGAACTTTTCCGTCACTTTCCCTCGGACAAACTCCGCTGGCTTGGCATTCTTGCGATGCTTACGGGCGCGGTTGTCGTTTGGCTTGTAAAGTTCTTCAGCAGGTAACCTACAGGCAAGGGAAAGAGTGAGGCAAACACTTTATGCGTATTGATTTTTACCATCTGGCAAAGAACAATCTGGATACCGAGCTTCCCTTTATTATGGAGGGCTTGTATGCCGAGAAGAAGCGAGTCCTTATTCGCACCGACTCTCTCGAACGGACTGATTACATAAGTAATCTTTTGTGGACCTATAACTCTGATAAGTGGCTTCCCCACGGAACGAAAAAAGACGGCAGAACGCAAAAACAGCCCATTTTTATCAC
>CACZRW010000065.1 GCA_902783675.1 uncultured Pseudomonadota bacterium
ATTCCGCCGTTTACGACGGTAGGATCTTTTCCCGCTTCCTTAAGAATAGCCGCTACCATTGAGGTTGTAGTAGTCTTGCCATGCGTTCCGCCCACCGAAATTGACCAGTGCGAGCGCATAAGCTCTGCCAACATTGCCGAGCGATGTATCACGGGAATCATCTTAGATTTTGCCGCTTTTACTTCTTCATTGTTTTCACCTATGGCAGAAGAAACCACCACCACTCCGGCGCCCTCGATATTTCCCGCCTTATGCCCGATTTTTACATCAATGCCCATATTCTTAAGGCGCGTGACATTAGCATTTTCCGCAATGTCCGAACCGCTGACATTATAGCCGGACAAGTGCATAATCTCGGCGATACCGCTCATCCCTATGCCGCCGATGCCGATAAAATACACTTTTCCGAAAGGAAAGGGGAACTTCAACTTTTTCATTTTCCTTTGCGCTCCCTGGCTACATCTAAAACTGTTTTTACTAAAGAATCAGCTATTTTAGGCGTATCTTTTATCAAAGCGCAAGAGGCGGCATTTTTCAAGACATCGGTATTTTCAAAAAGTGACTCCAGACGCTCGGCAAGCGCCGCGGGAGTAAAGCCGTTTTCATTCATAAGCCACCCGCCGCCTTTTTCTTTAAGAGCAAGAGCGTTGGCGCTTTGATGATCGTCCGCCGCATACTTGAAAGGCACAAGAATGGCAGGCCTGCCGATTGCAAAAATCTCTGCCATGGAAGACGCTCCCGAACGAGAAATAATCAAATGCGCCTTTGCCATTTTATCGGGTATGTCATCAAAGAAGTTGGCAAGCGTAACCTTTGCTTCCGTTCCTTTATAGGCCTTTTTGACCCTTTCCAAATCCTCTTTACGACATTGCTGGCAAATCTCCAGCTTCTTTTGGATATCCTCGGGCAAGAGCCCGATAGCCGTCGGCACAACATCGCTAAGTATTCTTGCCCCTTGACTGCCGCCTATGACGAGAATGTTAATTTTGCCCTTAGTCCCGAGCTTAGGGTAGGGCGCTCCGGCCTTTTTCGCTATTTGTTGGCGCACCGGCATGCCGACATAGGAAGTTTTTATTCCGCGCGGGACTTTAGAAGTTTTCTTAAAAGAAGTAATGACCAGCCTTGCCTTTTTAGCAAGCAGACGATTTGCCCTGCCCAAAACAGCATTTTGCTCGTGGATAATGAGAGGTATGCGCGCAAGATACGCTCCCATTCCTCCGGGGATAGAGGCAAAGCCTCCGAAACCGACCACAGCCAAAGGTTTAAGCCGGCGAAGGACAAAGAAGCTTTGTATTGTCCCCAAACCGAGCAGTAACAAGGCAAAGACTTTCCCGAAGACACTGCGTCCCGTAAAGGCCTCGCCGTTTACGCGCACGACTTGGATTTTATCGTTTGCTTCAAATGCTTTCCCGCGCTTGTCCGTAAGCAAAACCACTTTTAACCCTTGCTCCAAAAGCTTGGTTGCCAAAGCCTCGGCAGGAAAGATATGCCCGCCGCTTCCGCCCGCGCACAGCACAATAGTGCCGAGTTCTTTACTTTTTTTCTTTTCGTTAACCGCAACTTTTTTCATTCAATCAGCTCTCCTCCGGTTCGTCTTCGCGTAAGAGCAAGCACCATACCCATGGCGAAGCCGATAGATACAAGGCTTGATCCTCCGTATGATATAAAGGGCAGAGTCATACCCTTTGTCGGTATCAAATGCAAGGTCGAGGACATATTTATAACCGCTTGCCATCCGAATTGTATCAAAAGCCCCGCTACGGCAATCAGGGAGAACAGGTCATTTTCTTTCATGGCCATTGCAAAGCCTCGGAATATAATCAAAGCAAACAGCACGATAATCAGCATACAAAGAAAAAAGCCGAACTCCTCGCCCGCTACCGCCATAATAAAATCCGTGTGCGCGTCGGGGATAGAGCTCTTGACAATTCCTTCTCCCGGCCCCGTCCCGAACAAGCCGCCGGAACTAAACGCCCGCTCGGCTTTATCAACTTGATAAGTATCACTGTTCTCGGGGTTTAAGAAGTTATTTATGCGAAATTGAAAGTGCGGCACGAAAAAGTAGGAAGCTACCCCGAAAACCACAACTGCCGCCACAATTATCAAGACTATAAGCAAACTTATCCCAGCAAGGAAAAATTGCGCCCCCCAAATCACCACCATGGTGAAAGTCATTCCCATATCGGGTTGCATCAGCAAAAGCATCATAATGGACACGAGCAGACCCATGGAAACGAAGGTATAGCGGTTGTTTGCAGTTTTACGCCCCATAGCCAGAAGCCAAGCCGATATTATCGCAAACGAGGGCTTAAGAAACTCGGACGGCTGGCATGAAAAGCCGAAAATTGAAATCCATCGTTGCGAACCTTTTATACTTTCGCCTATAAACAAAGTCGCTCCCGTCATGACAAACGCAGCAAGCAAGGCTAAAAGCGCTATTCTCCGCACGGCCTTAGGCGTTTGAAATGCCATAATAATCATTAAAGCAAAAGATACGGGCAGCCATGTCAGCTGTTTTTTAAGCAGCGCATAATTGTCCGAAAATCCCATTCTGGGAGCCATAACCGGCGATGCCGAGAAATTAAGCAAAATCCCTATGACTATAACCGCCACGATTGCCCCGAGCATAACCTTGTCCACAGACCACCACCATCTGGCAAGAATACTGGTATCGCTTCGGTTAAAGGGTCGCATTTCGGCCTACCTTAACTTTAATGTTGCCAGTGCCAGCAAACCGCACACTATGGCAAGAATCCAAAAACGAACCACCACAGTGGTCTCTGCCCAGCCTTTTTTCTCAAAATGGTGATGAATAGGCGCCATTTTAAATATGCGCTTGCCCGTGATTCTAAAAGATGCGACTTGCAGTATGACGGACAGAGCCTCTATCACAAACACGCCGCCCGCAACCGCCAAGACAATCTCGTGCTTTGTTGCTACCGCCACTGCGCCGAGCGCCCCGCCTAAAGCAAGCGAACCCGTATCTCCCATGAATATCTTTGCCGGCGGCGCGTTAAACCACAAAAATCCCAAGCAGGCTCCGACCAAAGCGCCGCAAAACACCGCCAGCTCACCGACTCCGGCCACATAGTGAAGCTGCAGATAGTTCGCAAAAACCGCGTTGCCGACCAAATATGTAATCAGCAAAAAGACCGCCGAGCAAATCATTACCGGACCCGTTGCCAGCCCGTCCAGTCCGTCCGTAAGATTAACGGCGTTACTCGCTCCGACAATCACGATAACGGCAAAAGGTATATAGAAAATCCCCAAATCAATCACCCAAGACTTAAAAAACGGAAAGGTAAGGGCGTATGAAAGATCGGGTTTTGTATAGGACGCAATCAAAAAGGCACATATTCCCGCCACAATAATTTGCAAAGAAAACTTTAGCTTTGCGGATATTCCGCTGGGATTGTTTTTGATAAGTTTTTCGCAGTCGTCAAGGAAGCCTATTGCTCCGAACAGCAATGTAGCGCCGAGTAATATCCACACAAACGGATTGTCCATCTTCGCCCACAATAAAGTAGCCGCCGCTATCGTAATTATCATGATAAGCCCGCCCATCGTAGGGGTGCCGGACTTTTCTTTTTTATGAGAAATCTCACCCAGCTCGCGAATGGGCTGCCCGTTTGTTTGCTTGGATTTAAGCCACTTTATAATAGGCGGAGCAATCAAAAAGGTCAGCAAAAAGGCGGTAAGTATTGCTCCACCTGTCCTAAAGGTTATGTATTTAAAGACATCTAAAAACGACCAAACATCAGAAAACTGCGATAACAGACTAAAAAGCATATGCTTTCTCCGAAAAAAGGAATAATCACGGCATTTTTGCAAAAAATTACCTAAAAAAGCGTTAACATTCACGGGATTTTAAAGGATTCCTTAAACTAAAAGAGTAACATTCAGGAATCTTGAATCACAACTTAAGTATGAGTCTTTATCCGATTCAAAACAAAAGACTTTTAAGGAGCTATAGCACTCGCTTAAAGGACTCTACGATAAGCCCCAATCTGTCATCGCCAAATTCACTTGCGGACACATCGGAATCTTCCATGAGTCCAAAGGTCACAATCCTTCGTATCCCGTTAATTTTCGCCTCTCTTATGATAGCGGCAAGTCCGCGATGGCTGTCCTCAATCAGCAAAGCGGCATCAGGTAAAGCACCCTTGAAAGCATCGGTGATATTAGGCACTCTGTCCTCGGCGGTGATAAGAATAGCGTCGGGGAAGGCAGCTTTTGACACATCGCCAAGCCCTGCAAAGTTTGCTCCGCCCAGCTCTAAAGCAATAAACTTGTTATGCCACCCGACATTGCAAAGGCAGACTTTAGTATCAAGCTCACTCACCCGCTTGTCGTAAATGTGCGCGGTTTCTCCCGCGGGCCTGCATAAAGCCTTTAAAGCCTCCACAACTTTCGCGCTTATAGTATTTTTACACAAAAGGATAAGCTTCGCTTTGCCCCTGAATCTTGCATACTTCGCCATATTGTCCAGAGCGCTCATCGTGTCATCGACCACTATCATATTTTTAGCGAAAGTACCGTTTTGCCCGTTTGTTCCAAGCTTATGAACAATCGCCGCCACGGCTCCGCGCTCAAAAGCCCTCGCCACTTGCGCATGTCCCGTTTCTTCCGCCTCGCCGTCAATGTCGTCGTCAGTATCAGCATTCGGCAAAGCAACAAAGACATCGGCAGGCTTTATATCCTTAAGGCTAACGGCAACACCGTAAATATCCTTATTCTCAAGTTTAGTCGCTCCGCCGATTATTTTGGTAAGCTCGGACACTTTCCATATAACGGCAGTATTTTCTCCCGCACCCTTTTTAGCTTCGGGATCGATGGCAAGGGCTACTTTTATGGCTTCCTCGGTATCGTTAAAGTGATGCACTTCGTTGCCGATTTTCTGCCCGGTTTCATGCCCTTTGCCCGCCAGCACCAAGACATCGCCGGTGTTAAGCTCGCCGATTGCCGTCGCGATAGCTTTTTCGCGAGGGGATATTTCTACTCCCTCGGGACAAGCTGCCATAATTTCCGAGCGAATAAAAGCGGGGTCCTCCGTGCGCGGATTATCATCGGTAACAAATACTTTATCTGCCAGCTCGGCAGCTATTTTGCCCATTTTAGGACGCTTGGTCCTATCTCTGTCACCACCGCAACCCATGACGATGGAAAGCCTGCCGGAGCAGGTGGGGCGCAAGGTTTTAAGCACATTTTCAATCGCATCGGGAGTATGGGCGTAATCAACATAAATACTTGCCCCATTGGAAAGCGTCACAACATTTTCAAGCCGCCCCCAAGCACCTTTTAGCCCTTCCAAAGCTCCCACCGCCTTTTCAATATTTGCGCCTGTTCCTATGCAAAGTCCCAACGCGCACAAAGCGTTCATGGCTTGGAAATCTCCGTTAAGCGGTAGGCGTATGTTGTAACGCTTCCCCAGCACCTCAAGCAAAAGGTTTTGCCCCATTGCGTCCATGCGATGATTGACGATTTTCAAATCCTTGCCCTTAAACCCGTAGGAAAGGATATTAAGCTTGCTACCCCTTGCTGCGGCATTAAGCGCCGCCGCCTCGGGAATGTCGGCATTTATAACTGCCACCCCGGAAGGCACGACCAATTCTTTGAATAAGCGCAACTTCGCCATGAAATAATTGTCCATGGTTTTGTGATAATCCAAATGGTCTTGCGTAAGGTTGGTAAAGCCCGCCGCCCGTATTTTAAGCCCGTCAAGTCGCCATTGACATATTCCGTGACTTGACGCCTCTATCGCCAAGCTCCGCACGCCTTTCTCTGCCAAGGCATTCACATTTGGATAAAGTACCGTGGGAGGAGGGGAGGTAAGGTTACCTTCCTCGTTCATATATTTTGATATTATCCCGATAGTCCCCATGCTTGCGGCAGGCTCACCCAATGCCTCCCAAATCTGGCGACAAAAAACGGAAGTAGAAGTCTTGCCGTTCGTTCCCGTTACCGCAACGATATTTTCGGGCTGCTTAGGAAAAAAGGCCTTTACCATAAGCGTGAAGGCAAGTCTCGGCTCATCGGCGACAAAAACGCAAAAACCATCGGGCAAGTCAGGCTCTTTTTTGCTTTTTTTAACAAGCACGGCAACCGCACCTTTTGCAAGCGCCAGCGGAATGAAGTCCTCGCCGTTCGCCTTCGTCCCCTTTAACGCGGCGAACAGGAAGCCTTCTTTAACGGCTCCGGAATCTTCGGTCGCACCAACTATCTCTATATTAGGGTTGTTTACACGCGCTCCGCTAATCTTTGCAAGTTCACCTGCCAGCATAATTTACCTACCTCTGCCACCTAACTCTTAAAAATTGAAACCCAAGAAAAAATACCGCTCCCTACGCCTAGTTTATAGCAAAATCGGGAATGACATTCAACTGCGGCGCAATCTTTTCCACTATCCTTTTGGTCGCAGGCGCGGCATTTGCACCGGCACTCCGCCCGCGAACTCCCGCCTCTGCCTTCGGCTCGTCAAACATAACCAGCATCGCATATTTGGGATTAGAGGAAGGAAACACCGAAACAAAGGTCGCTCTGACGGCTTTTTTATCATATTTGCCGCCTACGACTTTCTCTGCCGTTCCGGTTTTTCCGCCGACTTCATAGCCCGCCACATCAGCTCCTTTGCCCGTGCCGTTAAGCACGACATAACGAAGGAGCTCGCGCATCTTCTTTGAGTTTTCTTCGGATAAAACCCTTACGCCTTCCGCCGGTTTATCCGTAGCTATAAGAGTGGCGGGACGCAAAATCCCCCCGTTAACCATTGCGCTTATGGCGGTTATGATATGCACGGGAGTAACCGATACTCCATAACCGAAGGATCCGGTGATAAGGCCTGTCTCGCTCCATCTGTTAGGAAGGATAGTTCTGCCTCTTTCCGGTAATTCAATTTGCAAGGGATCCATGAAGCCGATTCTCTCAAGAAACTCTTTACGTCTTTCCGAGCCCACGCGCAAAGCAATCCTTCCCGAAGCGACATTTGAGGAATGGGCAAGCACTTCAAAAAGGTTAAGCGGCCCGTCTTGCGGGTGGTCATCGCGATAAATCTTATTTCCGTGCTTAAGCTCGGAAGAATCAATCTTCTCATCAAGAGTAACAACGCCACTGTCAAGCGCCATCGCGGCATTAAAGACCTTAAACACCGAACCGAACTCATAAACCCCAAGGCTCGCCCGATTAAACCGAGCCTTGTCATTAGGGCTGGGGGGATTGTTAGGGTCAAAGTCAGGAAGAGAAACCATAGAGATAATTTCGCTTGTGTTAACATCCATAACGATAGCCGTGCCACCTATAGCCTTATATTTTTGCATTTCTTCGGCCATAATTTCGCGGACGGCATATTGCACCCCCGCATCAATAGATAATTTCAAAGGCGCCTTGTCGTTTCTGATAACCTCATCAAAACTTTTTTCCAACCCCGAGAGCCCTTTGTTATCAACATCAACGCCTCCGATTATATGGGCGAAAAGGTTGCCCTGCGGATAGACCCGCTTCTCCCCGTCCGTAAATTGCAACGCCGGATGGCCGAGCGCATGAACTCTTTGCTGCTCTTTAGGAGTAAGGTCACGCATTACAAGGACGGTAACTCCCTTGTTGTTTTTATTCTTTTTCATGAGCTTGTTTTTAACGGCGTCATAATTAAGCGAAGGTAATGCCTCGACCAAATCCGTGGCTATCTGCTCGGCATCATCAACCAAGTCGTTGTCAGAGGAAAGATTCGCCGTGTGCAAAGAAGTGGCAAGCACCAC
>CACZRW010000066.1 GCA_902783675.1 uncultured Pseudomonadota bacterium
TCGCTCGTGTACGCCTTTGTACACGTCGCTTACGCATAACTGCGTAGCACAGCATTTTCTTTGAATTTTTAGATTCGGAATAGCAAGACGCTTTCTTTGAATTTTTAGTCGTGGAGGCTGGAAAAATCCTTGCCCTTGTTTCACAAATAGCAAGCCCATTTCTTTGGATTTTTAAGTGACGGTGTAGGCTTACTTTTTGTTCGCCCTTGCAGAACCAATAGCACGATAAAAAGCCCCTCCTTAAAAAAGGAAGGACTTTTTGTCTTTGTTTTGTTTTATTTAATAAGCCGATGCTTAACCCTGACGAGCCTTGCAGCGGGGTTTCTCTTTGTTGATAATATAAACGCGTCCCTTGCGGCGAACGATCTTACAGTTCTTATCACGCTCTTTGGCGGATTTAAGGGAGTTACGGACTCTCATTTTGACCTCTTTTAACCTTATGTTTCTTAAATCTTATACTTTTTTAAAAGTTGAGGGAGCAAAGTATATTATTTAAAATCATAAGTCAAGATGAATCTTTAAATAAAGCCAAGTCGCTGTGCACTCACCACCGCTTGCGTGCGATTATCAACTTCAAGATTCTTCAAAAGGGCGTTTATATGAAGCTTTACGGTCGCTTCGGAAACATCCATCTTGAAGGCAATTTGCTTGTTGGACATGCCTTCGCCCAAGAGCTCAAGCACCTCAACTTGCCGCGGTGTCAAGAACTTCCCGTCCGGAAGGCGATAATCTATCGGCGAAGACATCTTTTGCCTGCGACCGTGCAGGAAAATGGGAGGAACATACTCGTGACCCCTTATAATCAAGCTTAGCGCAATGCTGAAAGTTTCATCATCGTAGTCGCTGGGAATAAAACCGTAACAGCCCGAAAGCATCAGGTAGTTAACTATTTCCCTGTCGTCAACGGAAGAAACAAAAACCAGCCTTTTCCCTTGGCTGGCTGTGATAAGGCGCTTGAGGTTTTTACGCCACTCTTTACCTAAAATAGCAAAATCGCTGATGATGAAAGATACATCTTTCTCTTTATTACAGGCGGTAATCAAAGCGCTAAAGGAGTCGGCAATTACGACCTCAATGTTTTTATCAACCTTTTTTACCAATCTGGATACGCGTTTGATGAAAGGGCTTTCGTCGTGAGAAATTATAATCTTCATGGTATGGCTCTCCCCAAAATAAGGAAAAATGCAACAGCTGCACGGTATTTAGATTAGAATGGATTTAAGGCGGCAGAAACATAGCAAAAGGTAGAGGTAACGAAGGGTCTTTGGAATTATTTTGCTTTTGCTTTTATTTTTTGCTTAAGATATGCTTTTAAAGCTTGAGTTGAGCCCGAAGGAGGTAAGTAAGTATGCAGGTAACAAAAAAGAAAACAGAAAATGCTACAGAGGTCTTTGTCGAAGGGGCAATAGATACATTATCATCGCCGAAGCTTTTGGCGTTCGTTGAAGAAATTATCGCTTCGGGAGAATATAACATTACCGTCGATTTTAAAGGTGTTGATTATGTATCAAGCGCGGGGCTTAAAACTTTCCTTTCCTTATCGCGCTCGCTTGAGGGAAAGGGCAATTTAATCCTTCGCAACATGAACGCTAAAGTAAAACAGGTTTTTGATATCACCGGTTTTTTGCCTTTGTTCAACATTCAATAGATAAGGTAAAAAGTGAAGCAAATGGCGGAAAAGACCATAGTCATAAAAAATAAAGACGAGGAGATAAGCAAAGCGGTAGAGCTTGTGCGCGAATACCTGCGGCATGAAAACTTTTCCGAAGATTGCGGGTGCTCGCTGGCGGTCGCCTTTGATGAAATGCTGAGCAATGTTATTCATCACGGATATGACGACTTATCGGAACATAGCATAAAAATTACCTTGTCGGCAAAAGGAAAGGATTTTATAGGAATAATTGAAGATGACGGAGTCGAGTTCAATCCTCTTTTGCAGCCCGAGGCGAATACTTCGCTGCCGTTAAGCGAAAGAAAGATGGGCGGACTCGGTATTCATCTTGTGCGGAAAATGATGGATAAAGTCGAATATAAGCGCATCAAAAATAAAAATGTCTTAACTATTTTTAAAGCGGACGAGAGAAAATGAAAATAACGACCAGGCTTACTCTTTTACTCGTGGGAAGCGTGGGAGTCGTCTATATTTTATTGCAACTTTACAGCTTTAATTACTATTCGCAGCTGGTGCATCAGCAGGTGGATACCGAAGCCGAGCTGATTACAAATACGGTTATCGGGCGAATCCGCGATGTCACGGAAGGCACCGAAAATACCATACGCACCGCCACGGTCGGCATTGAAATGTTGAACTGGGAAAATCCTGACGACATTTACGAATATTTGGAACAGGTGATGAAGAAGAATGTTGAGGCCGGCGGGCTTATATCCGGATCGACACTCGCCTTTAATCCCGAGATAAAAAAGCAGGCCTATTTTGTGTGGGTTGAAAACGGCAAGTTAAAGAAAATCGATATAACAAAGATTTACGATGATGTTAAACGCCCGTGGTGGGAAGAGTCTTTTAATACGAAAAAACCGACATGGTCCAGACCTTATTTTGATAAAAATGCCGCGGGTAAGTTGATGGTCACTTATTCCTGTCCCATTTTGAAAGACGGGAAGGTGGTGGCGCTTTTGACTGCCGATGTTTATCTTAACACATTGCAAAAGTTCTTGGCGGAAGTGTCCAAAGATAACAATAACGAATATATTTTTGTTCTTTATAACAAAGATGCGACTTATGTATCGCACCCCGATACGCAAAGGCTGGCAAAATCTGCGCTGGAATTGAACAAAAAATATCCGCATGTAATGAAAGTTATATTCCACATGTTGGAAGGCAAAAAGGACAGCGAAATGGGCACGCGCGCGGGTCAGGATATTATCGTCAATTATACCTCTATTCCCGAGCTGGGGTGGTCTGTCGGTGTGGTGTTTGATGAGGAGAAAATCGCAAAAAGTACTTATGATATGGCTTACAGAAATATCATCATTATCTTGGTAGGATTGCTTTTTATCCTGACGGTAATTGCGCTTATGGCGCGCACGATTACCAAGCCTTTGCTTAGGCTTACCGACTATGTCCGGCATGTCGGGAAAAATAATTTAAGCGGTAAAGTGCCCTATACCGAAGGCAAAGATGAAATAGCCGAGCTTGCGCAGAGTTTTTCCTTTATGCAGGACGAGCTTAAAAAATATATCGCGTCCGAGCGGCAAATCGCCGGGGAAAATGCCAGAATCGAAAGCGAGATAAGATTCGCAAAAGATATTCAGGAAAGCTTCCTGCCCGATGATGAAACTTTAAGCAAAGATGAAAGGTTTGATTTGGGTGCGTATCTTTCCACCGCCAGAGAAGTCGGTGGCGACCTTTACGACTTTTTCTATTTGGATAAGGATAATCTGCTTATCGTGCTTGGTGATGTCGCGGATAAGGGCGTGCCCGCGTCTCTTTACATGGCGATTACCATGGCTTTTGCCCGCAGCCTTGCCAAGATGTTTTCATCGCCTGCGCAAATTGTTACGCATATGAATGAAAATCTGGTTCGCTACAGCAAAAATAATATGTTTGTGACGGTGATGATGGTGGCGATTAACCTCAAGACCGGCGAGGCGAGGATTTTGGACGCAGGGCATGGAATGCTCTATCATATATCCGACGGCAAGCCCGTGCGTCCCAAAATGGCGAAAAATATAGCGCTCGGCGTGCGGAAAGGTATTCGGTTTAAAGAGACAAAACTGCAGCTTAAAAAGGGTGATGCTCTGTTCTTTTATACTGACGGCGTGACCGATGCTTTGAACAGGAAAAAGCAGCCTTTCGGTGAAGATGGTGTGCAGAAAATGCTTGGCAGCTTAAAGAAAAACGCTTCGGTCCATCAGGACATGCATGACATTATCACGACCTTGCAAACCTATATAAAAGGGGCAAAAAGGGTTGATGATATCGCCACGGTATTTTTCAAGAAAACCAGCTAGATAATCCGCAAGTCAGCCTTTGTTTATAACGATGAAGATGCTACGGGGAAGGAGACGGTGAAAGTGGTGCCTGCGGTATCGTTGCTTTCAATATCTATCAAGCCGCCGTGCCTATCAACAATCATTTTTACGATGGCAAGACCAAGTCCCGAACCGATGCGATTCCGCGTCTTTTCCGTGTCTATGCGGTAAAAGCGTTCGCAGACTCTGGGAATCTGATCCGGAGGAATTATGTCGCCTTGGTTGTTCACCGATATTGCTATCATATCTTTACCCGTTTCGGGGTGCAGGACTTTTTTTGAGGAAAGAATAATCTCGGAATCCGCTTTGCCGTATTTTATCGCGTTATCAATCAGGTTTTGGAAAACTTGGGTAAGCTCGCCGGCAACGCCCATTATCGGCGGCGTCTGCCGTATCATGTTTTTAAGCGTCATACGGTTTTCTTTAAGCTTGCCTTCAAGTCCGAAAGAAAGCCCCGCAATCAGTTCTTTTAAGTTAACTTCGTCCACGGGGGCAGATGATTGCATTTGTATCCGTGAAAGCGACAGCAGACTTTCTATGAGCTTGGACATGCGCAGAGCCTGCTCGCTCATAATCGGCAGAAACTTTTCGCGCGCGGCCTCGTCGTTTTTCGCGGCGGTTTCCAGCGTCTCAATAAAGCCGGAAATAACCGAAAGCGGAGTGCGAAGTTCGTGGCTGGCATTCGCTACAAAGTCCGCTTGCATCTGTTCAAGATTGCGCGCCTCGGTTACATCGTGGAAAATCAGCGCGGCAATGGCGCCCGAGTGTGCAAGCGCGGGAAGCTTTTGTATCTTTAACAGCAGAATCTTTTTGTTTTTGCTCGTGTCCGTGGTTTGGTATTCTGCCTCTTCTTTTTCGGATTTGTTCCTTAACACATTAGCGATAAGGTCAAGAGTTCCCTCGTCGCCGATAATCTTTTTCAAGGTGCGGGCGCGGACATTCTCTCCGAATAAATTACGAGCGGCAAGGTTCGCTCCCAGCACTTCTTCCTTACTGCCGAGCAAGAGCAAAGGGTCGGGCAAAATGTCCAGAATTGCCGAGTCGGAAAGATAACCTTGTTCCGCGGCTTCGGTCTTGGTGTTCCATACATTGTGCAGCTTGTTAAGAGCGCCGATTATTTCCGAGTATTCCTCGCCCAGTTTGCCGCCGCTGAAAACGGGAAGTTCGCCGCCTTCGTCTATGGACTTTGCGAGCGAGCGCGAATAGTCGGTCACCGATTGCAACTGCTCCATAAAAGGAATGATTATCAAGATGGAAACCATCACAATCGTGGCGAAAGTAATAACCGCCGTTAAAGGCACAAGCTCGCCTATCATGACCAGCAAAAGAAGGCAGGACGCAGTCGGAAGGTTTATCATCAGCACGCGCTCGGTAAAGCGGTTCAAGGTTTGCCTTTTGGGAATGGCGGGGAGTTCTTTTAGCTTTGTTGCGCTTTTTGCTTGCACGATTTTTCTTCCTTTGTATTCTATGAAAGTCCTAACAAAAGTCATAGCACTATAACATAAAAAGCCAAAGGTTTATATAAAATAAAATGAGCGAAGACAAAACATCTACCCCTATGATGAAGCAATATTTTGAGATAAAAGAAGCTCATAAGGATTATATCCTTTTTTATAGGATGGGCGATTTTTACGAAATGTTCTTTGATGATGCCGTTAAAGCATCGGCGGCGCTGGATATCGCCCTTACCAAGCGCGGCAAAGAAAAAGGCAAAGATATTCCCATGTGCGGGGTGCCGGTAAATAACCACGAAATGTATCTTTCCCGCCTTATCAAGAAAGGTTTTAAAGTTGCGGTGTGCGATCAGATGGAGGACCCTGCGCTTGCCAAAAAGCGGGGGGCGTCGTCGTGCGTAAAGCGCGAGGTTACGCGGATTATTACTCCCGGCACAATTACCGAAGATACGATACTGGACGCGCGCAAGAATAATTATTTGCTGGCGGTGGCGATGGGAAATATGGGCGAGCTCGGCTTTGCGTGGGCGGATATGTCGACCGGCGAGTTCGCTACGGAATCCGCTACTTATGCCTATTTCTCCGAGGTGGTTGACAGGGTGCAACCAAAGGAAATTATCCTTTCCGAAAAGATGATGCAGGTTGCCGAGGTAAGAGACGATTTGGAGGCGTATGCCGATATTTTGACCTATTTACCGCATGCGCGTTTTTCGGCAGAGAATGCTCGGCAGATGATGCAAAAGGCGTTTGAAACTTTGACGCTTGACGCGTTCGGCTCTTTTTCAAGGTGCGAGATTACCGCGGCGGGGGCGCTTATTGACTATGCGCTGCTTACGCAAAAAGGAAGAATGCCGAAGCTTATGCCGCCAAGGCAGGTCGCCGACGGTTCGGTGATGGAAATTGATGCGGCGACGAGGCGAAACTTGGAACTTTTTTCCTCTTTGTCGGGAGAGCGCGGGGCAAAAAGTTTGTTCTCGGTAATTGATAAAACCGTGACGGGTGCGGGGGCGCGACTTTTGGCGGCACGCCTTGCCTCTCCGCTTACCGATGTGGGCGAAATAAATGTGCGTCTGGACAAGATAGAATACTTTTTAGAGCGGGCAGAGGTGAGGAAAAAACTGCGCGCCATTCTTGCCGAAGTGGGCGATATTGAAAGAGCCGTGTCGCGCTTGGCTTTGGGCAGAGGAGCGCCCAGAGATTTGGCTGTCGTAAGGGACGGACTTGCCAAAATCCCCGGTATATCGGTGCTTTTCGCCAAGTCGGGGGATTTCTTTCCCGAAGCTTTGCAAAAGGAAATGGTCGGGCTGGGTGTGCATACCGCCTTGGTTGATACTTTACAAAGGGCGCTGGCGTCAGAGCTGCCGGTCTATGCCAAGGACGGCGGATTTATCGCGCCAAGATACGATGAAGGCTTGGACGAATTGCGCGCGGTGCGCGATGATTCAAAGCGCCTTATCGCCGCCTTGCAGCTTAAATACATCAAAGAAAGCGGCGTGAATTCGCTTAAAATCACGCATAATAATATCTTGGGATACTTTATCGAAGTGCCGGCGAAGCACGGGCAGGATTTGCTGGATTTGGCGCGTGCGGGGAAGACGCCTTTTATCCACAGGCAGAGCCTTGCGACAACGGTCAGGTTTACGACCGATGAGCTTGCCGCATTGGAGGAAAAAATCCGTGGGGCGGGCGAGAAAGCTATCGCCGTGGAACTTAGGATTTTTGATGAACTTGTCGCCGAGGTGCTGGCGAAAGTGTCTGAAATCGCCGATGCGACCCGCGCTTTGTCCGAGCTTGATGTAGCGGCGGGGTTGGCGGAAGTCGCTGCCGTATATCATTATTGTCGTCCTGTGCTTGATGGCTCGTTTGCCTTTGAGATTAAAGGCGGGCGGCACCCCGTGGTTGAAGCGGTCTTATCCGAAGGGCGAGCGAATGAATTTGTGGCAAATAACTGTGAAATGAGTGATACGGGAAGTGGTGCGATTTGGCTTATTACCGGTCCGAATATGGCGGGAAAAAGTACCTTTTTAAGGCAAAACGCACTTATCGCGATTATGGCACAGGCGGGTATGTTTGTGCCTTGCAGCAGTGCTAAAATCGGCATAATCGACAGGATTTTTTCCCGCGTGGGAGCGTCCGATGATTTGGCGCGCGGGCGGTCAACCTTTATGGTGGAGATGGTTGAAACGGCGGCAATTCTTTTGCGCGCGACGGAAAGGTCTTTTGTTATTTTGGACGAAATCGGACGCGGGACGGCGACTTTTGACGGCTTGGCGATCGCGTGGGCGTCTTTGGAAGCCTTGGCGCAAAAGAATAAATGTCGCACGCTTTTCGCTACGCATTATCACGAGCTGACGGCGTTGGCGGACAAGATTGAAACGCTTTCTTTGCATACGATGAAGACGAAAGAGTGGCAGGAAAGCATTGTCTTCCTTTATGAAATTATTGATGGAAGTGCCGACAGATCATACGGGATTCATGTGGCAAAACTTGCCGGAATGCCGCCTGCGGTTATTACTCGCGCAAAGCAGGTTTTGTCCGAACTGGAATCGAAAAAGGCCAAGATAGATAAGCTTCTTGGAGACTTGCCGCTCTTTGCAAAAATGGAAGAAGATGCGCAAGCCGCGCTTGCAAAAAGCAATAGAAACGAGTGCGAGGCGGTGCGTCTTTTAAAGGAATTAAAGCCCGATGAAATGAGTCCGAAAGAGGCGCTTGAAACTCTTTATCGGCTACAAAAAGCGGTAGAAAAAGATGAGTGATTTTCGCGCACAAAAGGAAGCGGTTAAGGACGAGTTTTTTAAAGGAAAAACAAGCGGTATCGCCGCAGCGAAAAAGCTAACAAAAATTACCGATGATTTGCTGATTGAAACTTTCGTAAAAAAGCAGCTGGCGAAAGGGGTTGCGGTGCTTGCGGTAGGGGGCTACGGGCGCGAGGAATTAGCTCCTTTTTCCGATGTTGATTTGTGGTTTCTTGCCGATGAAAAAGATGCGCAAAGCGTCAGAGATGTTTTGTATGCCTTTTGGGATATGGGAATCAAGATAAGTCCCGCAATCGCAAGCGAGCCCGAGGCGATAAAATCCGCGGCGGAAGATATGACTGTAAGGACGACTTTTTTAGATGCAAGATTCCTTTACGGTGATGAAAAAAAGTTTGCCGCCTTTAAAAAAGATTTTGCAAAATTGATAGCCGACGATGTCGGCGGCGACTTTATAAAAGCGAAAATTGCCGAGCAGGAAGCCCTACATAAAAAAGTCGGATTTTCCAAGTATGTTTTAGAGCCCAATATCAAAAAAACTTATGGCGGAATACGCGATTTAAACTATATAGAATGGATTTTAAAATACGCTTACGGCGCGGAAAAAATTGATAGCTCCGCGGCAGAAAAAATCTTTACCAAAGAAGAAATAAAAAA
The DNA here is from genome assembly GCA_902783675.1 of uncultured Pseudomonadota bacterium. GTDB lineage: Bacteria > Pseudomonadota > Alphaproteobacteria > CACZRW01 > CACZRW01 > CACZRW01. The sequence goes on from CACZRW010000066.1 coordinate 8,858, forward strand.
GTTTTTAAAGATTAAAAATTTCTTCTTTACGGCACGCTTTTTCTTGCACTTTTTGGCAGGCAAAAGTGATGATGTTTTGTCTTTCGAATCGCAGAAAAAAATTGCACCTCTTATGGGCTATAAAAGCAGGCGAGGCGAGGAAGATGCCGATCGTTTGATGAAGCATTTTTATCTTGCCGTGCGAGAAGTGGGATATCTTAACGCCGCTTTGCTTGCGTCGTTCGGCGATGAAAAAAAAACGATGAAAAATCCTTTGGACGCGCTTTATTTTTGCCTTGATGTTTTGGATAAGAAAAAAGAAATTACGCCTTCGGATATAAAGCAAATCGGGCGGTTGGCGAAAAAAGCGACGGCACTTTTGAAAGATGAAAAATCAAAAGGTGTTTTAAGGAAAATTATCGTGCATGAAAATAATCCCGAACGCGCTTTGCGCACGCTTAACGAGAGCGGAATCTTGGCGAGAATTATCTCCGATTTTGCTCGGATTTATGCGCGTCCGCAGCGTGATATTTATCATGTGTATACGGTCGATGAACACACGCTTAAAGCGGTCGGTTTTTTGCGTAAGTTGATGCGTAAAAAAGATGATGATTTTTTACAAAAATTGTGTGCGGAAGTTGCGGATTTTGATGTGCTTAAAATGGCGGTGTTTTTGCATGATATCGGCAAAGACGGCACTCTCGGGCACGATAAAAAAGGCGCCGAAACAGCTTATAAAATCGCATGCGAATTCGGCTTTTCAGATGCGCAAAGCGAACGGGTAAAGTGGCTCGTCGCAAATCATTTGTTGTTCACAAAAGTTGCATATACTCGCGATTTAAAAGATGAAAAAACCATACGCAATTTTGCGGCAAAAATCGTAAATACGGATAATCTTGCGATGCTGCTTTTGCTCACCATTTCCGATATTTGCGCGGTCGCTCCGAATGTGTGGAGTGATTGGAAATATGCCCTTTTCAAAGAGCTTTATCAGAAAGCTTTTGCGCTTTTGAAGGGCGAAAAAATAAAGCTTAGAAATGATGCTTACGAGTTGTTTTCAAAGATGAAAAATCGCGCGCAAAGCGAGGGCAAAGATACACTGTTTACTTTGGAAACAAAGGAGGAAATTGCGGCAAGTAAAGTCGTGGTTTTTGCCAAAGACAGGGTCGGACTTTTCGCCGATATCGTGGGTGCGATGAGCGTGTCCGGAGCGTCAATTATGGCGGCAAAAATAAACACGATTGACGGTTTCGCTTTGGATACTTTTTTAATACAAAATGTTCCTAACGAGTATAAAAATGACGCCGCTTTTTCTGCCTTTGCCGACAAGGAAAAAATCCAAAAGTTAGAAAAAAATATGACGCTGGCTTTGGAGGGGAAGCTTGATGTCAAAGCAAAAATCGCCGCGCTTTTCAAAAAGAAAAAACCGGTAGCGAATGAAAAAAGTCCTTTGCTTAAACGAGTGTTAATCGATAACGAAGCGTCGGCAGTTTGCTCGGTTATTGACATAAACGCTGTTGATTCTAAAGGCTTTTTATACTTTATTGCCAGCACGCTTACGGCGCTTGGGCTTAACATTCAATCGGCGCATATTGCGACTTACGGTGCGAAGGTGGTGGACGCTTTTTATGTGAGCGAGGAAGGCGGCGGGAAAATCAGCGGTAAGCGCCTTGATGAGGTGAAGGCGATACTATATGATACGCTTGAGAAATTAGGGTGATGAAATGGCGCTTTTAAAAGCTATCGCAGTGGTCGGAGGATATACGGGACTTTCTCGCGTAACGGGGTTTGCGCGCGATGTTTTAATCGCCAGATTTTTAGGTGCGGGAATGGCGGCGGACGCTTTCTTTGTCGCGCTTAAAATACCTAATTTATTTCGCAGTCTGTTTGCCGAAGGCGCATTTAACGCCGCCTTTGTTCCTTTGTTCGCCGAGCAGTTGGAAGGCGTGGGAAAGGCAAAAGCCAAAGACTTTGCAAGAGATGTTTTTTCGGCGCTTTTATATGTCGTGGCGATGTTCGTGGCGGTGGCGGAAATATGTATGCCTTTGCTGGTGATTATGGTCGCGCCGGGGTTTTTAGAGGACCCCGGAAAGGTTGAACTAACGGCGCAAATGTGCCGTATTACTTTTCCTTTTTTGCTTCTGGTGTCGCTTAATTCCATGCAAGGCGGCGTGCTTAATACCATGGGGAAGTTCGCCGCGCCCGCGTTCACCTCA
>CACZRW010000067.1 GCA_902783675.1 uncultured Pseudomonadota bacterium
AGTGTGCCGTTCTCGGCGGCAATGCGAACCGCATTTATCTGCTCTGCCGTGACTTCAAACTCGCCCATGTCAAGGTCGGCATCTACAAGTATGTCGCTGATGTTCATGCGGTATTTTGCCTTGTTATATTCCGTAGTGATAGCCACCGCACCCGTCGGAATGTCCGTCGTGTCAAAATACCTTGAAAGTGGCTCACTCCAAAATCCGTTTATGCCCCAAGCCGCGTCAGGGTCAATCGCCGTATATATCCCCGCCGACAAGCCTATCAGCTCCGCCACCTTCGCGGCGCGGAGGTCCGAGCCAGTGTGAACGGTGTCTATTATCATCGCTTTTAAGACAGGCTTGTTGTTCTCGTCCTCACGGCGGATGCCCACAATATACCTGCCGTCAAAGTTACTGCCTGCGCCCATCTCGCTGGGGAATATCTCTTTGTGCTGATTGTGCCCGAGCTCGTTCACCAGCGCCGTGACATTGTCGGGATCCTTTAAATAATCTTCCGCCTTTTGCTGCAGGTAAAGAAGAGTGTTTGCGCGGTTTATGTTCTCCAAATCCGCCCTTCGGTCCGCGACATGCTTATAAAGCATCGGGGTAAAGGTCGCTATCATGCCAAGGACGATTATCGCCTCAAGTATCAGCGAACCGCCTTGACCGTGCGGGGGGGGGTAACACTTTGTTTTTATTACATTTTTTGTTGTTCACCAAATCGCAAACACCAACTTTTAAACTTTTTTCCATCGCGAATGTTCCTATCCCCTTAAAAAGTTCTCTTAAAGAAAGAAGATTACACATTTAATCAGGGGTGGCAACATAAATTATTTGTATTTCATAGCGATTTATGAGATACTTACAAAGTCGAAGCAATTCGACTATGACGCTAAACCTTTTATGGAATAGGCGCAGTGGACCCGAGGGCAGTACTCGGCATCTCCACCAATAATCACCGCGCTGCGGTAAACATGGGGATGAAACAGGATCGACACGCGTAGTAAAGATTTAAGTTGCGTTCGGTATTGTTCCGCCGTTATCGGGCTATAATTTTAAATGCGAATGATAATCGCGCTCCGGTTGCTCTTGCTGCGTAATTTGCGGCTAAGTAACCAGAACAAATTCCTGAAATCATGAGCGATTTTAGGTGGGGTCGGGGCAGCCTAGCAACAGAGATGCCCCATAATTTATTGATTAACACGCATTAAACTTAAACTAAAAAAGGATAGGCAAAAGGCAAGATGGACGACTTTAATTACGAAAAAATGGTAGCAAAATCCCTCATTTATGTTGTGAAGCAAGCTTTGGAAACCACGGCAACGAAAGGGCTTCCCGGTGACCACTTTTTCAACATCACCTTTATGACTTCTCACCCCGACTGCGACATGCCTGAAAAGCTGAAAAACCAATATCCCGGCGAGATGACCATTGTCTTGCAATACGAGTTTTCGGCGCTTACCGTAACGGACGAAGGCTTTTCGGTCGTCCTTAACTTTAGCGGCGTCCCGAGTAAGCTCTACATTCCTTTTGCCGCGATTAAATTTTTTGTTGACCCTTCGGCGAACTTCGGCCTGCAGTTTGAGCCAGAGATGCCGCCCAAAAGGCCGCTTTTCTCCCTAAAGCCGAAGCACTCCGGCAACATTGCTCCCGTCCCCACAGTTTTTAAAGGCAAAGAAGGAAAGGAAAAAGGCAAAGAGCAATGCAATAAATCCGCAACCATCATTGACTTCTCCTCTCTTAAAAAGGGCAAGAAGTAACGATGGATAGCCTACCCAAGCATTCGGTTTTGCTGTTTGGCCATGCCACCTCTGTCACGCTTGAGCCCGAGTTTTGGCAGGAATTAAGGGCGATTGCCGCGCACAAAGGCACTTCGCTTAACAAGCTGATAGAGGAAATTGACGCCGTCCGCACCACAAACCTTTCCAGCGCCTTACGCGTCTTTGTCCTTGGCGAGCTTAAAAAGCAACTTTAAGGCTGGCTCTCCTTACTTTCCACTAATTTGCACAGGTTCTCCACCAGCACTCGCACGCCTTTAAGCTTGTCTTTGGGATTTTTCCAACTTCGCATATAGACGATTTTCCCGTCGGGACGCACTTTCATCGTTCCCAAACTGCCGGCGATAAAGTCCACTAAAGCCATGGGATTGGGGAAAACTCCGCCATGCAAAGTAATGACTGCGCCCTTCTCCCCCACATCAATTTTTTCGATATTTGCTTTGTGACACAAGGCCTTTATCGCCACAATTTCCAACAGGTTATTAAGCTCGCTCGGCACGGGACCGAACCTGTCCGCCACCTCGGCAGCAAAGGCGTCTATATCCGAAGCGGTCTCTAAATCCGCCAAGCGCCGATAAAGCGAAAGCCGCAAATTCAAATCAGCCACATAAGTCTCGGGAATAAGTATGGGCAATCCGGTATTTATCTCGGGCACCCACTTATCGGCGGCATTGTTTCTGTCACCGGTTTTCAAGAGCGCAATCGCCTCTTCCAGCATCTTTTGGTAAAGCTCAATGCCGACTTCTTTTATATGACCGGATTGCTCCTCTCCCAATAAATTGCCTGCCCCGCGAATATCCAAATCATAGGACGCGAGATTAAACCCTTCACCAAGGCTGTCCAAAGTCTGCATTATGGAAAGGCGCTTAAGCGCGGTTGCGGAAATCGCCCCACCGCTGCCGCTTTCGCCTTCGGGGATAGTAAGGTAGGCATAGGCTCTTGTCTTAGACCGCCCAACTCGGCCCCTTAATTGATAAAGCTGCGCCAGCCCGAACATGTGAGCATTGTGAATTATGATGGTATTGACAGTCGGCATATCAATACCTGACTCTATGATAGAGGTCGCCACCAACACATCAAACTTGCGACTTGTAAAATCAATGATTTTCTGTTCCAGATCCGTCGCGCTCATTTGCCCGTGGGCATAGGATATTTTGACCTCGGGCACAAGGCGCATTAAGTTATCCACCACCAGCGCGATATCACTGATTCTCGGACAGACATAGAACACCTGCCCGCCCCTGAAATGCTCGCGAAGAATTGCTTCTCGCAGTATGACATTGTCAAAGGGCGTAACAAAGGTGCGCACCGCCAGCCTGTCCACCGGAGGCGTGGCGATAACGCTAAGCTCGCGCACGCCAGCCAAAGATATTTGAAGCGTCCTCGGTATCGGCGTAGCGGTAAGAGTAAGAAT
>CACZRW010000068.1 GCA_902783675.1 uncultured Pseudomonadota bacterium
CACCCGCGGCACGGAATTTGGCACCGTAACGGGACGCCGGCGCCGCTGCGGCTGGTTTGATGCACCTTTGGTAAAAAAGAATTGCAAGGTAAGCGGCATTGACGGACTTGTTCTCACAAAGCTGGACATTTTGGACGGCATGGACGAGGTAAAAATCTGCACCTCTTACGAACTCGACGGCAAGATTTTGGACGCTTTACCTTCCAGCGAAGGCGCGCAAGCAAGAGTAAAGCCCATATACGAGACTCTTAAAGGCTGGAAACAACGAACCGTATCTTTAAGAAATTGGGACGATTTACCAGATGAGGCAAAGGCCTACATAAAGCGCATTGAGCAATTACTGGAAGTCCCGGTCGTCCTTACCTCTACCAGCCCCGAGCGTGAGGATATGATAAAGTATAAAGGCACGCCCCTTGATGACTTTTAGTTCGGACTCTGCCTTTATTTAACTTCCGCGGGACTACTTGCCGGAATCTTTATATATTGCGTAACCGTCACCGCCGTTTTTCTTGACTTGATCCAAAGCGGCATTTGCCTGCTTTATCATCTCGTCAACGGTAAGCGCACCGTGAGGGAAAACGCTTATACCTATGCTACACCCGAGGGCCAGGTTTTGATCTTTGTAATTTATACCCTCTTTCACAAGCCCCATAATGCGCCGAGCGATCATCTCAACATCATCAAGCGAATTGATATTTTCCAAAAAGATTAAAAAGCCGTCATGATTACCCCTGGCAATAGTGTCAACGCGCCTGAACGACGACACCAATCTGGAACTCATCGTGCTGAGGATATAGGCTTTTGCATCTTCGCCATAAGAGGCGTTTATATCCTTAATCCTGTCCATATCAACAAAGAAAGTCACCAAAAGCTGCACCGCGTTTTCGGGCTTTCCATGTGCCGCTCTGGTCGCTCTGGCTATCGCCATCTCCAACCTGTCCTCAAACAAAGGAAGCGCGGGAAGCCCCGCCAGAGCATCGTGAAGCACAAACGCTTCCAAATTACCGCCTGCCTTCTTCTGAGCTTCAATATCCGGCACTCTCGCCTCTAACACAAAAGCGTTTTCTCCGAACTTGGGCAAAGCACGCACGGCAAGAATTGCGCCATATCTTTTACCATCGGCACAAATCAAGCTCGACATCAAATTTCTTTTACTTTTTTCGCTTAAAACTTTCTTTATATCCTTGACCGTTTTCTCTTTGCTTTCCAAAGGGAATAAGACTCTAAGGTCCTTCCCCGACAAATCTTGCTTATCGGTATAACCAAGGATATCCAGCCCCGCTTCATTCACATAAAGGATTTTATCGTCATCTGCCACGCACATGAAATTAGACGACACTCCCAGCATCTCTGCCATCACGGTAAGAGACTCTTTCCTAACATCATCTACCCCGGCAGTTTTATTTGTTTGGGCAGAAGGCTTTTCCGTTTTTTCATCGACCATAAAGTTCACTACCTCTGAAAGCGGTGCCACAAAAACACACCAGCTCGAGTCTTTTATCACAAAAAAAGTTTACAGGCAGTAAAGAAAAGTCGTTTTTAGAGAAAATTATTTATTTGTAATAACAAAACGAGTCGTCTATCATCAAGGCTTGTGATTTTGAAGACTTTTAAAAAGGGAAAAGCAAATGGAAAAATGGGTCTATACTTTTGGTGCCGGCAAAGCCGAAGGCAAAGCAACGATGAAAGATCTTTTGGGCGGCAAAGGCGCCAACCTCGCGGAAATGTGCAACTTGGGACTTCCCGTCCCGCCGGGTTTCACCATCACAACCGAAGTTTGCACCTACTTTTATAACAAAAAGCACACCTACCCCGCCTCTTTAAAAAGCCAAGTTGAAGCGGGCATTAAAAAAGCAGAGAAAATCATTGGTAAAAAGTTCGGCGATAACCAAAACCCGCTTTTGTTTTCCGTCCGCTCGGGCGCAAGAATCTCAATGCCGGGCATGATGGACACCGTCCTTGATTTAGGCTTAAACGACGAAACCGTAAAGGGCTTGGCGAAAGCATCGGGCAGCGAGCACTTCGCCTACGACAGCTACCGCCGCTTTTTGCAAATGTATTCGGATGTAGTTTTGGGCATTCACTCGGACCATTTTGAAGCCGTCTTGGAAAAAATAAAAAAGCGTAAAGGCTACAAAAACGACACCGAGCTTACGGTCGACGATTTAAAGGAAGTCATAAAGCAATACAAGGCTATCGGCGCAAAGTTTAAAAATCCCGTTCCTCAAGATGTTCACAAACAACTTTGGGGTGCAATCGGTGCCGTGTTCGGCTCTTGGATGGTAGACAGAGCCGTTACCTATCGCAAGATAAACGAGATTCCCTCGGATTGGGGCACTGCCGTCAATGTTCAATCCATGGTCTTTGGCAACTCGGGTGATAATTCGGCAACGGGTGTTTGTTTTTCGCGCAATCCATCGACCGGAGAAAACATCTTCTACGGTGAGTATTTAAAGAACGCACAAGGAGAAGATGTTGTCGCCGGCATTCGCACTCCGCAGCCTATGAATCGCGCCGTAAAGAAAAGGACCGGCTCAACCCTTCCCTGCTTGGAAGACGAAATGCCAAAAGTTTACAAAGAGCTTGTAAAATACAAAGACAAGCTTGAAAAGCACTACCGCGACATGCAAGACATGGAGTTCACCATTGAAAACGGCAAACTGTGGATGCTGCAGACTCGCACGGGCAAAAGAACCGGAGCTGCCGCACTAAAAATCGCCGTTGATATGGTTGATGAGAAACTAATATCGCAAAAAACGGCTATTACGCGCGTAAGCCCTGCGGGATTAGATCAACTTTTACACCCGACCCTTGATCCGAAAGCCGCAAAAAAGAAAATAGGCATGGGGCTTCCTGCCTCACCCGGCGCTGCATGCGGCAAGGTTGTCTTTAGCGCCAAGGACGCCGAAGAATGGGTAAAACGCGGTGAAAAGGTTCTGCTGGTCCGCCTTGAAACCAGCCCCGAAGACATCGGCGGCATGCATGTTGCCGAAGGCATTATGACCGCAAGAGGAGGTATGACCTCGCACGCTGCCGTTGTAGCCAGAGGCATGGGCACTCCCTGCGTTTCCGGTGTAGAGAAAATGAGTGTGGACTATGCCAAAAAGACTTTTTCCATTGCCGGACAACAAGTAAAACAAGGCGAATTCGTCACCATAGACGGCTCAACGGGAGAGGTTTTCCTTGGGCAAGTCAAAATGTCCGAACCTTCTATGACCGGCAACTTCGGCAGATTTATGAAGTGGGTGGACAGCACGCGTAAGTTGCAAGTATGGGCAAACGCCGACACTCCCGCCGACGCCGAAGTCGCTCGCAACTTCGGAGCCCAAGGCATAGGCCTTTGCCGCACCGAGCACATGTTTTTCGCCCCCGAACGCATTTTACACATGCGCGGCATGATTTTATCAATCACTACCGACGCTCGCAAAAAGGAATTGGCAAAAATCCTGCCCTTCCAGCGCAAAGACTTTGAGGACATATTCAAAGTTATGGACGGACTTCCGGTCACGATTCGCCTGCTTGATCCGCCTTTGCACGAGTTCCTCCCTCACACCAAAAAGGAACAAGAGGAAGTTGCGAAAAGCCTTAAAATCTCGCTTGTTGCCATAGAGCAAAGGAGCGAGCAGTTAAAGGAACAAAACCCGATGCTGGGACTCCGCGGTTGCCGCCTTGGCATTCTGTATCCCGAAATCTATGAGATGCAGGCAAAGGCTATCCTTGAGGCCGCGGTTAATATGCAAAAGAAAGGCGTAAAAGTAATCCCCGAAATTATGATTCCGCTGGTTGATTACACTCGCGAATTAGAAATGATGAAGGCGATTGTAGATAACACTGCCGAGCAAGTTTTTGCCGCCAAAGGCGCGCGCGTAAAATACAAAGTCGGCACCATGATAGAATTGCCGCGTGCCGCCCTAATGGCTGACGAAATCGCAAAAGTAGCAGAGTTCTTCAGCTTTGGCACAAACGACTTAACGCAAACCACTTTGGGCATGAGCCGCGACGACGCCGGAGTCTTTATCAGTGTTTACAAGGCCAAGAACATCTTTTTAAAGGACCCTTTCGCCTCTATAGACACGAAAGGCGTGGGACAACTTGTAGAAACGGCCGCCCTAAAGAGCCGCCGCGTCCGAAAGAATATCAGCCTTGGCGTGTGCGGAGAACACGGTGGCGATCCCGATTCGATATCCTTCTTTAACAAAATAGGATTAAATTATGTTTCCTGCTCGCCTTATCGCGTTCCCATAGCCCGCCTTGCCGCAGCACAAGCAGTTGTAAACAAATAGAAAAACTTTTTTACTCCGAATATGTTGACAAAAAAGTTCCGCCATGGTATATAATTGTTCCCAGTGTGAATTTTATACTGAGGAAAAAATGCCTAACAATAATGATCAACTGATTAGCGACAATATGACAATGTTGTCGAGTATAGACGTGGAACTTGTTAAACTTTCGGGTGCTGTTAACCCGAATGGAACTACTTCATTAAAAAGCATAAAAGAACAAGAATTCATAGCCGAATGCCTCGGCACCACACGCGAACAAATTATGTCATCTCCATACATACATAATGAAAACGAAGGTAAACAAGAAATAAATCTGATTATAAGTGATTTAGACAACACTCTTATTGATGCCTATTCTGACGCAGCGCAAATGTTCTTGGATTTGGAAAAATACATCGCACAAGGAACTGGATACACCGTTGCAAGGACTCATAACATTTTAAGAAAAGAAATAAACACCGAAAAACATTTCACATCAGCTGAATTCTTTTCCGTTGACGGCTATAAAAAAGTTCTGGCATCGCCGATATGGGGCGGCATGAAAGTCAGCGGCGATATCGTTGCTCATTTTGACGAAGGCTTCCAAAAAAGTTATTCTTGCACCTATCCTGACGCATTAGAAATCTTTAAGAAACTTCATAGCTACATTCCTATCGTTATTCATACGGATGCACCTTTGGAACAAGCCATGGACAAACTGATAAAAGGCGGCTTTATCTCCTTAAAAAGGGACGCAAGCGGCAAATTGCACGCTACATCACTGGTTGCGGGAATATCTGCCAGCAATCGCTCATCAAGCAAAGACCCTATTGCTCAGGCCAAAGCAAACAGGCAAATGGCAGAACTTAAAGAAGCTTTGAAAGAGATTGATGTTTTTGTTTTTGCCTACGATAAAGAATTTGAAAAACCCTCTCCCAAACCATTGGAAAAAATTCTCTCGGAATTACAAAAAAGCACTGGTTTAACCTTTGCAAAAGAGAATATCTTAATGATGGGAGACAGCCTGTCAAAGGATATTGCCTTTGCCATAAATGCGGGAATAAAATCGGCTTGGATGCTTGGTTGCACCAGAGCATCTGATAATGTTCGCCATTTGGAACATGCGTCAAGCGCAAATCGCCACGCGATGTCTTGGCAAAAACAATTCAAATTTTTCTATAGGAAAGTCGGCTCTGACAGAGCAGACAAAATCAGAGAATTACTTGCTGACACTACTATCTGTATTTCTCACAACGACTTGCTTAAAAAGTATATATTCAAACCACAGCAACAAAAACAACAGCAAAATACCGTAGAGCAACAGCAAAATATCATAGGAATAAAAACAATTAAGAATCTTATTGACGAGGGCAGAACCATGTAATTCTATATCCTCATTATTTAAGGATTTTAGAATTGATAAAAAACGCAAAATTAGAATACAGCGACGAAGAGTTAAACATACTTTTCATCACTCCTGCCAACCCTTCAAAAGCGGTTTATTCCACTGCTGTTTTGAACAAAGTAATTGAGCTTTGCCCGCGCGCAAAAATCACCATAGCATCATCTTTTGCCGCCGCACCGTTATTCGCCGCCGCACCTCATGTTGAAAAGATTGTCGCATGGGAAAAGCCCTGCTCCCTCCGCGTTTTACCTAAAATAATTTTTAAGAAATGGGACATAATTATTGATTGCAAAAAGGTAAGCAGCCTTCCTTTTTTCCTGGCCAAAACAAAGTTGCAAGGCGCGTCCGATTATCACGAGATTATAGGTTTTGAAGAAAGTGACCTTACTCCGACCATATGGATAGCCGACGAAATAGTCCGCGGCGCCGAGCATCGCCTTTTTAAAAAAGAACATGTTATCGGCATCGCCCCTTTTGATGACAATGGTGAAGCGATTATGCCGCCAAACGCCACCCTGACTTTACTCCAAAAATTAACCTTGCCGGGTGGCATATTCCCTTCCTCGCCTATTGCTTTTTTTGGCTTTGAACCGATAAGAAAAAAGGCCGAAAACGAACTGATATCAAAGATTCCCGACTGGCAAAGAATAAATCTTATCGGCTCTCTGGGACTTTTAAGCATTGAGGGGTGCCTTGAAAAGTGCCGCTTCTTTATCGGCGGAGATAGCGTCATCTCACACATGGCGGCAGTCGCCAACATCGCATCTTTAATAATTGAAGACACGGAAGCGGTAGAAGTAAAGCCCAAGGGACGCTACATTTCCGTCATACCGAAAGAGCAGCCTCTTGACGAGATTATCAAAGCCATAGATGATTTATGGCATGGACGCTTAAAACAAAAATAAAGGAAGGTAAGAATGGACATAGGCATATTAGGTTGCGGCGGTAAAATGGGGCAAATGCTCATAAAAACCTCTTTAAAAATAAAAGGGGCGAACATAGTCGCCGCTTGCGATTCCCCTTCATCTCCATACCTTGGCAAAGACGCTGGCGAAGTCGCCGGCATCGGTAAAATAGGGGTAAAAATCACGGATAATCCCGCTGACATTTTTACTAAATCCGAAATTGTTATTGATTTTTCCTTTCACACCGCATCGGCAGAAAACGCCATGCTCGCTGCTCAGCATAAAAAGCCGTTGGTAATCGGCACGACAGGTTTTACCGATGAAGAACAAAACACCATAAAGGCAGCATCCCGACAAACGGCGATTGTCCTTGCTCCGAATATGAGCATAGGCATAAATCTTCTTTTATCCATAGTTGAAAAAACGGCAGCTTTGCTGGACACCGCCTATGATATTGAAGTTTTGGAAATGCACCATAAAGCCAAAGTCGACGCGCCTTCGGGCACGGCTCTCGCCCTTGGTAAAGCTGCGGCAAAAGGACGCGACATCACTCTTGATGAGGCCATGCGCGCCGAACGCTTCGGCAATATCGGTAAACGCATTGAAGGCGAAATCGGCTTTGCCACTTTGCGCGGCGGAGATGTTGTCGGCGACCACACGGTCATTTTTGCCGGCGACGGCGAGCGCATAGAGTTTTCGCACAAAGCCACCTCTCGCGAGGTTTTTGCAATCGGAGCTTACCGCGCCGCCTTCTGGCTCATAAACAAAGAGCCCGGTTTATACTCTATGAAAGATGTGCTGGGATTATGAAAAAAGCCGACATAGAAACCTTTTTCGCCCGCCTTGCCGCATTAAACCCGAACCCGAAATGCGAACTTGACTACACCAATCCCTACACGCTTATGGTCGCGATAATTCTTTCCGCCCAAGCCACGGACAAGGGCGTAAACAAGGCCACTCCGGCACTTTTCGCCATCGCCGACACTCCGGAAAAAATGCTTGCTCTTGGCGAAGAAGGATTAAAGAAATACATAAAGACCATCGGACTTTTTAACAATAAAGCCAAAAACATTATCGCAATGAGCAACGAAATCATTGCGGACTTTGGCGGTGAATTGCCGAGAGACAGAAGCAAACTTGAGACTCTTTCGGGCGTAGGCAGGAAATCGGCGAATGTCTTTTTAAATGTTATTTATAATGAACCTTTCATCGCCGTAGACACTCATGTCTTTCGCGTATCAAACCGCACAAAGCTCGCCACCGGCAAAACCCCTTTGGAAGTTGAGGCCGAATTGGAAAAAGTCGTGCCGAATAAATACAAAACAGGGGCATCGCATTGGCTGGTTTTGCACGGACGCTATACCTGCACGGCAAAGAACCCCAAATGCGCCACCTGCCCCGTTGCCGACCTTTGCGCTCACAATTTTACTTAAAGCGCCTCTTCGTTAACGCATCACTTTAATAATTTGCATTATCTAGTCGGTTAAGATAGTATCTTGAAAGAGGCTTAATCAACAATTGGGATAACGACAAATGACCGTAAAACCGCTGGAAATCAAACAACTTTACCGCTCATGTGATGCAGAACTTCTGCCTTTTAAAACCACTTCCGAGCTAAAACCGCTTGACGCTCCTTTAGGGCAGGAAAGGGCAATGGCGGCGATTGATTTCGGCATCAATGTAGATTTTGACGGCTACAACATTTTTTGCGTAGGTCCGGAAGGCACAGGCAAGACCAACCTCATCAAGCGGCAGATTACCAAAAAGGCAAAACAGATTCCCGCCCCCGATGATTGGTGCTACATCAACAACTTTGAGTCTCCACATAAACCAAAGGCCCTGCGCCTTCCCGCCGGTAACGGATTAGCCTTTGCCAAGGACATAGAAAAGCTTATTGAAAACCTTTCCATTGTTATTCCTTCCGCTTTTGAAGGCGAGGAATACCGCAATCGCATGAAAATCATTGAAGAGCACTTTGCCGAGCAAAAAGAAAAATACTTCAACGAGCTTCAATTCAAATCAAAAAGCAAAAAAGTTTCCATTTTGCGCATGCCCGTTGGCTTAGTTGTTGCTCCCATGAAAAATGGCGAGGTTATCAGCCCCGAGACCTTCGACAAGCTTCCCGAAAAAGAAAAGCAGGAAATACTCGGCGACTTGAACGAAGCGCAAGCCGAACTTGCCGCCGCGGTTGCTGATGTTCCGAAATGGGAAAAGGAACAACGCGAAGAAATTGACAAGCTGAACGAGGAAGTAGCTAACTTCGCGGTTAGTCACATGATTGAGACCTTAAAAGAAAAATACAGCTCGGTAAAATCCGTTCTTAATTACTTGAAAGATCTGCAAAAGGATATCATTGACAATGTTTCCCTGTTCATGAAACCTGCCGAAGCCGCCGCCGAGCAAGGACAACCGGGAGCAGGTGCCGGTCAAGCACCGGGGCAACCGCCCTATTCCATGACGCAAAATCAAACGCCTGCCCACCTAAAAATCTTAAGCACCGCCATGCGCCGCTATTCGGTAAATGTCATTGTAAAGCACAAAAAAGACGAAGGCGCTCCGATTGTATTTTTAGACAACCCGACTCTGCCCAACCTTGTCGGACGCATGGAAAGATTGCAGCAATCAGGCTCGGTCATAATGGACTTTAATCTTTTGAAACCGGGCGCTTTGCACGAGGCAAACGGAGGCTTTTTAATCATAGATGCAAAGCACATTTTATCGCACCCGCCAGCATGGGAAGCATTAAAGCGCGCCTTGCGTTCAAAGAAAATTGCTATTGAGGCGCAAGACGACGACAACAATGTCATCACGACGATTATGCTTGACCCCGAGCCCATAGATTTAAACTTAAAAGTCATACTCATGGGTGATTCCGAAATATACAATGTCATCGCCGAGAACGACCCCGAGTTTTCATCTTTATTCAAAATATCGGCGCACTTTACTTCCACCATGAACAGGACGAAAGACAGCGTGAATCGTTACGCGCGTCTGGTTGCCGATTTGGTAAAGGAAAAATCCTTAAGGGCGTTAAGCCGCTCTGCCACCGCCAAAGTAATAGAGTATTCGTCACGCCTTGCGGGCGACAGCGAAAAGCTTTCCACACATACTTCTTTGATAAGCGATTTGCTTAAAGAATCCGACTATTTAGCAAGGACCAGCTCCTCAAACAGCATCGGGCGCAATCATGTTGAACAAGCGCTTGCCGCAAAAGTCAAACGCTCAGACAGCCTTCGCGAAATTATGAATGAGCAGATAAACCGCGGCATAATTATGATTGAAACCAAAGGCAAAGCCGTGGGACAAGTAAACGCTCTTGTGGTATTTGACTTCGCAGGCTTTGCTTTCGGTCGCCCCAGCCGTATCACAGGTCAAGCGAGGATAGGCAAAGGCGAAGTCATTGACATTGAGCGCGAAGTGGAGCTCGGCGGCCCGACTCATAGCAAAGGCGTTTTAATCCTGTCCTCGTTCCTCTCCTCGCGCTTTGCCAAAGACATTCCGCTAAGCTTGGAAGCAAGTCTGGCTTTTGAACAATCCTATGGCGAAGTTGACGGTGACTCGGCATCTTCCGCCGAGCTCTATGCTCTTATCTCCGCCATCTCCGAAACACCGATAAGACAAGATTTAGCGGTCACCGGCTCGGTCAACCAATTCGGGCAGGTCCAGGCCATCGGCGCCGTAAATGAAAAGATAGAAGGCTTTTTCGACACCTGCAAAATGAAAGGATTGACGGGCACTCAAGGCGTCCTTATTCCCAAATCAAATGTCCCTCACTTAATGTTAAGAGAGGATGTTCTCGCCGCCGCCAAGGAAGGAAAGTTCCACATATATCCCATATCGACCATTGACGAGGGAATAGAGCTTTTAACCGACATTCCTGCCGGCAAGCCGGACAAAAACGGTGAATATCCGATAGGCACCATAAACCGCCGCGTTAAAAATCGTCTTGAAACTTTCTACCAAAAGAGTGCGCCACCGAAGGGATTTAGCAGCAAAGAGGAGCGATGATCATGAAAAAAGATACTCTCCCACCCCTTGATATAAAAACCATTTCGCTGGCACTTGATGCTTCGCCCTACAGCATTGCCGCATTAGATGAAGCTGTTGAAGTCGCATATCGTCTTGGCGCAAAATTAAACGCCATTTGCGTGGAGGATATCAATATGATAAGGGCGGCGAGCGTTCCTTACGCCGTCACGGTCAGCCCTTATTCAATCGGCGCAAAAATGCAACCGAAGCTTATGGACAGCCTGATAAAAGTCCAAACCAAAGCGGCTGCCCGAGCTTTGGAATACGCCACCCGAAACAAAAAAGTTCCCGGTTCTCTTATTATTAAGCGCGGCATAATTGAAAAAGAAGTAATAAAAGAATCCGAAAAATCGGACATCTTGGTTCTTGGTTGGGCAGGCTGGCAAGCCGCTGATTTTTACTTTTCCAACCACCCTGCCGCCGGACAAAATCGCTTTAACTTTCCCGTTTCCCGCATTGTCAAAATGGGCACTTCCGTTCGCTCTATCATAAAGAATGTCTCTGTTCCGACTCTTGTCCTGCACGGTCGCATAAGCGACGCTTGCATGCTGGGTGTATTCTTTGATGATAGCAAGGCGTCAAAAGAAAATCTTTCCTATTCCTTACGCATTTTCGATCATCTTTTTTCCTATTGCAAAAAGGGAAAGGACTTTTCGGGTATTGAAGTTTTTATAACCGACAAATCCCTTGAGCCGAAAGCAAAGGATCTTTTGAAATTGCGCCAAGACATAAAAAGCAAAGTAACCGTGCTGATGGCGAACGACATTCACTCCAGCCTTTTATCTCATATTAAGGACAAAGAAATCAATCTGCTTTCGCTAAGCAAGGCCTCGTCGCTGGTAACCGCCGACGATCTTCGCATCTTTGACCGTGTCGCCTCATCGTTGCTGATTACGGTTTAATCTTAGCCCTTAAAGTAACATCACTTACCTCAAAGCCGTTTTTGCGATAGAAGTTAATGGCCCTTTCGTTAAGCGCATAAGCCGTTACCTTTACATAATCAGCGCCTCTACCCAAACAATAATCCTTAAAGACATCAATCAGCTTCGTTCCCACCCCGAACTTACGATACTTTTCATCAACAAATATATTCTCGATTTTACCGAACTTAACAGTCACATAGCTGTCTTCGGCGGCAATTCCTCCTGCCAAATATCCGATTACTTCATTTTTACGCTTTGCCAAAAAGACAATCTTATTTTTGATTAAGTCGGCAAAATACTCCTCACCCTCGGCAGTCAAAGGCCACCCGGGGAGCAAAGTTTCATCAAACCCGCTGTCATACTCAAGCTGAAATAATTTATTATTAAGCAACTGAACAGTTTTCAAATCTTGAATGGTCGCAACCGATATTTGCACATCATCTTTATCTTTCATAACAACCTCGCCCTCAATCTCACCTTTACTATCTCACCAACGGTTTATATTTAATGCGATGCGGAGCAGCGGCATCTTCACCCAAGCGCCGCTTTTTATCTGCTTCATAATCGGCAAAGTTCCCTTCAAACCACACAACCTGACTATCGCCTTCAAAAGCCAAGATATGCGTGGCAATCCTGTCCAAAAACCACCTGTCGTGCGAAGTAACCACCACCGATCCTGCAAAGTTTAATAAGGCTTCCTCCAGCGCGCGCAAAGTATCCACATCCAAATCGTTTGTCGGCTCGTCGAGCAAAAGCACATTTGAGCCGGACTTAAGCATCTTTGCCAAATGCACGCGGTTCCGCTCACCACCGGAAAGTTGCCCGACTTTCTTTTGCTGATCGCTACCCTTAAAGTTGAATTGTCCGACATAAGCGCGCGAAGGCATTTTCCGATTTCCCAGCACCACATCATCGGCACCGCCGGATATTTCCTCCCACACCGTTTTGTTGTCGTCCAAGGCGTCGCGCGATTGATCAACATAACCGAGCACCACCGTCTCGCCCAAGCGGAAATCTCCGCTGTCCGGCTGTTCTTGTTTCGTAATCATACGCATAAGCGTAGTTTTGCCCGCGCCGTTAGGGCCGATAACTCCGACAATTCCACCGGCAGGAAGTTTGAAAGAAAGGTTATCAATCAAAAGTCTGTCACCAAAACCCTTACTAAGCCCTTTTGCCTCAATCACCAAATCGCCAAGTCTGGGACCTGCGGGGATAATAATCTGCGCTTGCCCTTCGGCTTGCTTACCCGCTTTTGCCACCAACTCATCAAACGCCGCCACACGAGCTTTGCTCTTTGCCTGCCTGGCTTTAGGGCTTTGCCTTATCCACTCCAACTCCTCGGATATAGTGCGCTGTCTGGCGGATTCCTCGCGTGCTTCCTGCTCAAGGCGCTTTTTCTTCTGCTCAAGCCAAGACGAGTAATTGCCCTCGTAAGGAATACCCTGCCCTCTGTCCAGCTCTAAAATCCACCCTGTGACATTATCCAAGAAATACCTGTCGTGAGTAACCAAAACCACCGTGCCCTTATACTCGCGAAGATGCTGTTCCAGCCACGCCACCGACTCGGCATCAAGGTGATTGGTCGGCTCGTCCAAAAGCAACAAATCCGGCTTTGATAACAAAAGACGACACAAAGCCACTCTGCGCTTTTCACCGCCGGAAAGCTTATCCACCGGACTATCACCGGGAGGACAGCGGAGTGCGTCCATAGCCACTTCAACCAGCCTTTCAATGTTCCACCCGTCGGCGGCATCAATCTTTTCCTGAAGTTCACTCTGCTCGGCAATCAAAGCATCCATATCTGCATCGGGATTAGCAAACTCGTTACTCACTTCCTCAAAGCGTTTAAGTAAATCCCTCACTTCGCCCACACCGTCCATAACATTTTCCATAACGGTTTTGGAAGTGTCTAATTGCGGCTCTTGAGGCAAATAGCCGACGCTCGCACCTTCGGCCGCCCATGCTTCGCCTTGGAAATCCTTTTCTATCCCCGCCATAATTTTCATAAGCGTAGATTTACCCGCACCGTTTACGCCCAAAACACCAATTTTTGCCCCCGGCAAAAAAGAAAGCCAAATGTTTTTAAGCACCTCTTTCCCGCCGGGATAGGTTTTGCATAAATCTTTCATCACATAGATATATTGATAGGCGGGCATATTTAACTCCTTGTTTTGTTGAGGTTTAATTATTTCTCACTTGCGATAAAAGCCTGTGGAGCTTCCACCAGCATGTCTTTTGTAAGATCAAAAATCTTTGATGAAGACAGGGCTTTAGAGCTATCGGCAACGACATCGTCTGCCTTTTCAACTTCACCGGACAGAATACTTTTAATTGATAAAAGTATCTCTTCCATAGAGGGATTTTCGTTATTTTCCTGCATTGCCCAAATCGTCTTCGTTTATATCCGTTCCAAACCATTTTCCGCTGACATCGTCATAGTTCTGCAAAGGATCATATACTTTCGTATCCAGTTCCAGATTTGAAGCCGTCATACGCCCGACCGCGGACATAACATAGAAAGAAGCGACCAACTCGTTACGCTTAGCCTCAACCAAAGAAACTCTGTTGTTAAGCAGTGCTTGCTCGGCATTAAGCACATCAAGCACCGTGCGCTCACCTGCCAGCTCTTCATTTTTAACGCCTGTCAAAGCCCTTGCCGAAGCATCAATCTGCATTTTTATTGAAGCAATGGAAGCTCTGGAAGCATTAAGCGATTCCCATGCGGAAGTAACGGAATTAACCGCTTCCTGCACGGCCTTTTCCTTTAGAATGCGATATTGATTGGCGGTATGCTTCGCCTGTCTCACCTTGGAATAAACCGCTCCCGCCTCATACAAAGGCACCGTCAAATTCGCCGAGGCTTTATAGGTTTCCGTATTATAGTTTTGCAAAGGATTATTCCAATCCTTGCGCATCGTGGCGGTAATTTCCAAATCGGGGAGCAAATCACCGGTAGCATTATTGACATTATACCACGCACTTCTTGCGCTATACTCGGCGGCAATCACCGCAGGATTATAACTTGCGGCAAGTTCAATCGCGTTATCCAAAGAAAGGGGCAGCAAATCTTCAACCGCCACAGGCTCGGAAAGATTCTCGGGATTTTTGCCCACCACCTTTAAATAGTTTGCCTTTGCAACCTGCAAATCACCTTCCGCCATAATCCTGTCTGCCACCGCACCCGAGTAACTTGCCTCGGTCTGAGCCACATCGGTTTTTGTAATTTCGCCCACCTCAAATCGCTGATAGGCCCTTTCCAATTCCCTTTTAA
>CACZRW010000069.1 GCA_902783675.1 uncultured Pseudomonadota bacterium
ACTAGATATAGTTACTAGCAGCAAGCTTTCCGACTAGAGATAGTGGTCGTTTACTCCGAAAAAACAAGGAGATACCCGCAACCCTCTGATTCTAAAGCTTTTTATAACTAATATTTTTAAAGATTCTATTAAACATCTCGGAGTTACAATGACTGAAGAAAAAACGGCAAACGATTCGAAAGAAAAAAAGACTATGACAGACACGAAAGACAGTCCTGTTTCCTTTGTTATCAAGCGCGATGGCACCAAAGCGCCCTTTGATGGTGAAAAGATATTCAAGGCCATTAAAAAGGCGGGGGAAGCTACCGAGGAGTTTGATGAAGATGAGGCTCGCCTTATAGCGAATCAAGTATTAAAGATTTTAAAGCACAAGT
Source organism: uncultured Pseudomonadota bacterium (assembly GCA_902783675.1). Lineage (GTDB taxonomy): Bacteria > Pseudomonadota > Alphaproteobacteria > CACZRW01 > CACZRW01 > CACZRW01. The sequence goes on from CACZRW010000069.1 coordinate 375, forward strand.
TTGCTCGCGGCGTAATTCCGGGCATTGAACAAATCCAAGACATTGTGGAAATGGAGCTTATCTCGGCGAACTATCTTAAGACCAACCGTGCCTATGTCGTTTACCGCGAGAAGCACGAGACTCTGCGCCACGACCGCAAAACTTTGATTGATGTTGCCTCCTCGGTTAATGAGTATTTGCAAAGAGCGGATTGGCGAGTAAATGCCAACGCCAACCAAGGTTATTCTTTGGGCGGACTTATTCTCAATGTATCGGGCAAAATTATCGCCAACTATTGGCTCAGCCATGTTTATCCTCCCGAAATCGGACAAGCTCACCGCGACGGTGATTTTCACATCCACGACTTGGATATGCTTTCGGGATATTGCGCCGGCTGGTCACTTAAAAACCTTTTAAATGAAGGCATTAACGGCATTCCCGGCAAAGTCGAAACCTGCCCGCCCAAGCACTTCGGCAGTGCCATAGGGCAAATGGTAAACTTCCTCGGCACACTTCAAAACGAATGGGCGGGCGCGCAAGCTTTTTCGTCAATGGATACTTACCTTGCCCCGTTCGTAAGGGCGGACAAGCTCTCCTATAAAGAGGTAAAGCAAGGCATACAAGAGTTCATATACAACCTTAATGTTCCCTCGCGCTGGGGCACGCAAACACCTTTCACCAACCTTACTTTCGACTGGGTTTGTCCCGAAGATTTAAGAAAGCAGGTTCCTTTAGTCGGTGGCAAAGAAGTTGACTTCACTTACGGCGACTTAAAGAAGGAAATGGATATGATTAACCGCGCCTACATAGAGGTTATGATATCCGGCGATGAAAAAGGACGCCCCTTCACCTTCCCGATTCCCACCTATAACATAACGGCGGACTTCCCTTGGGACGACGAGAACACGGATTTAATGTTTGAGATGGCGGCAAAGTATGGCTTGCCCTACTTCCAAAACTTCATCAACTCCAGCTTAAAGCCGAACATGATTCGTTCAATGTGCTGCCGCCTGCAACTTGACTTACGCGAACTTTTAGCACGCGGCAACGGGCTTTTCGGCTCGGCGGAGCAAACGGGCTCTCTCGGCGTTGTAACCATAAACTGCGCTCGCCTCGGCTATCTTTTCAAGGACGATGAAGAAGGCTTGCTGCAACGCCTTGACGAGCTGTTAGAGCTTGCCAAAAACTCGCTTGAGATAAAGCGTAAAGTCGTCCAGCGCCACATTGACGCGGGACTTTTCCCGTATACGAAGCGCTACTTAGGCACGCTTCGCAACCATTTTTCCACCATCGGTGTCAACGGTATGAATGAAATGATAAGGAACTTCTATCATGACAAGTTCGACATCACCACGCCCGAAGGACAAAAGTTTGCCATAAAGATTTTGGACTTTATCCGCGCCAAGCTCTTAAAGTTCCAAGAGGAGACCGGCAACATGTATAACCTTGAAGCGACTCCTGCCGAAGGCACGATGTATCGTTTTGCCAAAGAGGATCAAAAGCGCTTTAAGGACATAATTCAAGGCGGCACGAAGGAAGCTCCGTTCTACACGAACTCCTCGCAACTTCCCGTAGGTTTCACGGACGATATGTTTGAAGCCTTGAACCTTCAGGAAACGCTCCAAGGAAAATACACCGGCGGCACCGTAATGCATCTTTACATGAGCGAGCGCATTTCGAGCTCACACGCATGCAAAATGCTGATAAAACGAGTTTTAGAAAATTACAGGATACCCTATGTCACGGTAACCCCGACATTTTCTATCTGTCCGAAGCACGGATATCTGGCAGGCGAACACAAATACTGCCCCATCTGTGACGAGGAATTAGAGGCGACTAAAGTGAAGGTAGGGTAATTTTTCCCTTTTCAACATTTTGGTTTTGTGTAACAATGACTTTACATTTAGATAGGTGATGAAATGAACGAGGAAAACAAAGTTACTTCATTAAAGGAAGAAGAAAGAACCAAATGCGAGATTTGGACTCGCGTGATGGGCTATCTCCGTCCCGTTTCAGAGTATAACATCGGCAAGAAAAGCGAGTTTGCCAGCCGCAAACCCTTTGTTGAAAAGTACGCCTGTCAGGATGCAATAGGTGTTGCCGCCGAATAAAGGAAATGAGCAGACACTGCTCGTCGGTGGAATCGTTCCCTTTACGACACTTGACTACCCCGAGCACCTGTCTGCCGTTGTGTTTTGCCACGGCTGTTGCTGGCATTGTCCGTATTGCCACAACCAAGAAATCATAGACATTAACAAGCCCGTTAAATACGCGCCTTCATGGGAAAGTGTTATAAACTTTTTAAGCCAAAGGCAGGGGCTGCTTGACGCCGTTGTTTTTAGCGGCGGCGAACCCTTGCTGCAACCTGCGGTTAAATCTGCCATAAAGCAGGTCAAAGACATGGGCTTCAAAGTCGCTTTGCACACCAACGGTCATAACCCGCAAATGCTCGCCGAAGTCCTGCCGGATATCTCGTGGATAGGGCTGGACATAAAAACCGTTTTCTCCGAATACTATAAAGCCGTCAGCAAAGACCCTTCCTTTTGGGATAAGATAAAAAGCCAAAACTTTGGTAAAGCGGTTGAAAAAAGCCTTGATACCATATTAAAGGCAGGCACGGATTTTGAATGCCGCACCACCCTCGATCCCAGAGTCGTATCCAAAGACGAGCTAAAACGAATCGCCAAGACACTATCGGAAAAAGGCGTAAAAACCTACGCCATACAAGAATACCGCAAAACCGACGAATCGCCGGAACAACCCTCAAATGAAGAAATATCGTCATTCTTCACCGACGCCGAATTGCTCGCGGAAATAAAGCCTCTTTTCCCTCACTTCATCATAAGACGAGCAAGATAATAAACTCACAAGCCAACCGTAAACCTTAACCTTTACTGCTTACTTTTTGCCTTCAAAGCGACCGACATTGCCGAATAACTGCTCCATAAAGGTGAAGCTGTGACCGGAGGTAGGAGTCTCCTTAGTGGAAAACTCTATATCCAAACCGTCCTCTTTAAGCATCTTGGCGACGCCGGAAACTTTTCCCTCGGCATTAAAAGTAATAGCGATAACCTTGCGTTCCAATTCTTCGGGCTCAAAAAACGCTTTTTGCTGACTTTTCGAGCTGATATAAAGCCATGTCTCCTCCTCAAACATAGTTACGGAAGAAGGCGAACCGAGCATGGCCAGCACTTGGCTCTTGTCTTGAACATTAGGCTCAATCAGCTCCAAAAGTTGAGGATTAGGCGAATTGCCATGCGAATAGACCACCGGCGCGCAAGCCGCCACCAGCATCGCTCCGACAATCACTCCTACACCTTTTATTTTTACTTTCATAATGCTTTACGATTTGCCTTTAATTCTTTAGAATAAATAGTTACGGAGACAAGATAGGGAAGGATTAAAAATAATGCAACCTGAATTTTCCAAAATAATAGATACGGACAAGCTCGACGAAGATGTGCAAATCGAAAAAATCACGGCCTCTGCGTCCGAGCGCAAAGCTCTTGCCAAGCGCTTTAAAATCGTGGCGATAAACAGCTTTTCCGCTACGATAGCCTTAAACAGGGAGACCAACGGCGATGTAAAAGTAACGGGCGATATTGCCGCCAATGTCACCCTTAACAGCATCATAAGCCTTGAAGACTTTGAAACGGACATAAATGACAGCTTCAAAGTTATTTTCACCCACTCATTCAAGGAGGACGACGGAAACATTGATATCAACGAGGACATTGAGCCCTTAATCGGCTCAAAGATTGATATCGGTGAGCTTGCATCTGAATATCTGGCGCTTGCGATTCCGCCTTTCCCCAAAAAAGAGGGGGAAAAGTTCGCCTACAAAGCCATTGAACCGATTGACGAGCAGGATAATGACAGCCCTTTTGCCGTCCTAAAAAGTCTAAAATAACTTTAAAAAGATAAAAACTCTTGCAGTTTTATTAAAAATTGCGTATTAAGGTCGCCTTCAAGTGTTTTTTGCTTGATATGTAATTTGAACATTGTTTTTAATAAAGAAAGAAGAAGAAAATGGCAGTTCCAAAGAAGAAAACATCTCCCTCGCGTCAGGGAAACCGCCGCTCTCATCACGCTTTAAAGGGCATCACCGTGATTGAATGCCCCAACTGCGGAGAGCCGAAGCTTCCGCATCATGTATGCAGCAGCTGCGGTCAGTATGACAAAAAAGAGATTGTTACGCAAAAACCCGAAGCTGAAGACTAGTTTATGGCAAAGCAAGGTGAACAAAGACGCATAACTATATCCATTGACGCCATGGGCGGAGATAACGCTCCCGCCTCTGTCGTTGAGGGTGTAAGTATTGCGCTTTCAAAGCTTCCCGGGCTTGATGTTATCCTTTACGGCAACGAAGGCGTGCTTACCCCGCTTATAAACCAATGCCGCATTAACACGGACAGGTGTCGCATTGTCCACACGGACGAGTTTGTAAAAAGCGATGACAAGCCTTCGCTGGTAGTTCGCCATGGCAGAAATACCAGCATGTGGCTTTCCATAGCTGCCGTCCGCGACGGTAAAGCAAGCGCTGTCGTCTCCGCAGGCAATACGGGCGCCTTGATGATCATGGCAAAGTTTTGCCTCAGCACCATGAAGGGTATCAGCCGTCCCGCAATATGCACCGCCCTGCCCAACAAAAACAAAAGGGTGGTAATGTTGGACCTTGGCGCAAACGCGGAATGCTCCGCCCAAGAACTGGTGCAATTTGCCATCATGGGCTCAATTTACTCGCACGCTCTTTTCGGCGTTGAGAAGCCCCGCCTTGGTCTTTTAAACATCGGTTCGGAAGAAACCAAAGGGCTGGACAACATCAAAGACGCCGCTGCTGCTTTAAAAGCCATGACGGACGCTCCTTTTGAGTTTAAAGGCTTCGCCGAGGGCACCGATATATTCCCCGGCGAATTTGATGTCATCACCACCGACGGCTTTTCCGGCAATATAGCCCTTAAGACCATTGAGGGAACGGCAAGATTCCTTATGTCTTCAATTAAGACTAACCTTAAAAAATCTTGGCTTGCAAAGCTTGGTATTATCTTTATTTTGCCGGCTCTTTTGAAGCTTAAGAAGCAATACAACCCGAACAATTACAACGGCGCAATGTTTATGGGGCTTAACGGCATTGCCGTAAAGAGCCACGGCGGCGCGGACGCGAAAGCCTTCGCCAACGCCATATGTGTCGCCTATAATCTCGCCGGCAAAGATGTTATTGCCTCCCTCAAAAACGAAATGGCAAAGATTGAGAATGTCGTCTCAAATCAGCCCTCTCTTTCCGGCATCACCGATTAGAAAATACAAATTAGAAAATCAGGAAAAAGAAAAGTTATGTTAACTTCACGCATTATAGGTTTTGGTTCTTTCCTTCCGCCTAAAATCGTCACCAATGACGATTTGGCAAAGATAGTCGACACCAGCGATGAATGGATTTTTACAAGGACGGGCATCCGCACGCGCCACATAGCAAGCGATGGCGAAAGCACATCAACCCTTGCGATTGAAGCCGCGAAGAACGCGCTTAAAAGTGCAAAGATGGAAGCAAGCGACATTGATTTAATCGTCCTTGCCACCGCAACACCGGACAAGACCTTTCCCGCCACAGCCTCGCTTATTCAAAAGGCAATCGGCGGCAGCAAGACTTGCGCGGCATTTGATGTGGGTGCGGCATGCTCGGGTTTCGTTTACGCCCTTTCCTGCGCCGACGGTATGTTAAAAGGCGGTCTTGCCAAGACCGCGCTTGTCGTGGGTTCCGAAACTCTTTCCCGCGTTTGCGACTGGACCGACAGGACAACCTGCGTCCTTTTCGGCGATGGCGCAGGAGCGGTGGTGTTAAAAGCCTTTGAGGAAAATGAACACTCCATAAAGAACAAAGGCATTTATGAAAACCTTATCCGTTCGGACGGTAACATGTTCGACTTGCTGGTGTCCACGGGAGGTCCGTCAACCTCGGAACTTTGCGGCAAAATCACGATGAACGGACGCGAAGTATATAAGCACGCGGTCAACAACATCAGCAACATCATCTTGGAATTGCTGGCAAAGAACAACTTAAAGACAACCGACATTGACTGGTATGTCCCTCATCAAGCCAATTTAAGAATTATTGAAAGCATCGCGGAAAAGATAGATATACCGCTGGACCGCTTTATTTTAACCATTGGCGAAACCGCCAACATATCCTCGGCATCTATACCTATAGCACTGGACACGGGCATAAAGTCCGGCCGCATTAAATCCGGCGATTTAATAATGATGGCGACAATGGGCGGCGGCTTCACTTGGTCCGCGGGTTTAGTGCGAATCTAACCCTTCAATTACAACAAAATCCGAATTTTATTTTAACCTTTAGTAGAAAGCTCCGAGATCCGGCGCCCCCATATCTTCCTCGTCCGAGCTTATTGAAGAGGCTTTTTCGCCGATAATCACGCTTTTCTTGGTAACATCATCGTCAAGTTTAAACGCTTCCAGCACCACGACTTTATCCGAGGGTTTGGCAGGCATGCCGGTTTTGTGGTTAACTCGCACGAGCTGCACTCCTTCGGGCACGCGGAAAGGCACCGGCGGAATCTGCTTCACCGCTTCGGTCATAAACGACTTGAATATAGGCCCCGCGGCAGTAGCTCCCGACCCGCGCTTTCCCATGGACTTAGGCTCATCAAAACCGACGAACACACCTACCACCAAGTCCGCCGAGAAGCCAATGAACCACGCATCTTGATAATCATCACTGGTGCCGGTTTTCCCCGCTAAAGGTTTACCCGGCAAGCGCACCGAAACGCCCGTCCCGCGCTCCATAACGCCGTTTAGCATATTCACCATCTGATACGCGCTTCTTGCATCCACAATCTGCTCACGCGTGTCAGGCACTTCGGGAACATCTTGGCTTTCCCAATCGACTCCCTTGCACATAGGGCAATCGCGGTCGTCGTGGCGGTATATAGTCGCACCCGTCCTGTCCTGAATCCTGTCAACAAAAGTAGGCTGCACCCGCTTGCCGCCATTAACCAGCATTGAATATCCGGCGGTAAGGCGCAATAAAGTAGTCTCGCCCGCCCCCAAGCTCATAGCAAGCAAAGGCGGCATACTATCCACAATCCCGAATTTTTTGGCATACTCAACCACTTTGCGCATACCGACCGCCTGCGCCAACCGCACCGTCATAAGGTTACGAGACTTCTCCAGCCCCACACGCAAAGTCGTAGGTCCATAGTAGGTTTTCACATAGTTGCTGGGCTTCCATTTAGGCTTATCCGGTCCCTGATCAAGCACAAACGGCGCATCAAGAATAAGCGTCGAGGGCGTATATCCGGAATCGAGCGCCGCCATATATACGAACGGCTTAAAAGACGACCCCGGCTGTCGCTTCGCCTGCACCGCGCGGTTAAACTCACTTTTTCTAAAGTTCATACCGCCTGCCATAGCCAAGACCCGCCCCGTATTGGGATCAAGCGCAATCAGCGCTCCTTCCACCTCGGGCATTTGCCGCAAAGCATAATAAGACTCCTCACCATCCTCGTCAGGATCTACTTTTTCGACCCATACAACATCATCAACCTCCAGGACATTTGAGGGCACCTTGACCTTTGGCCCCAAAGTATTATCGGGATTTTTCACCCGCGCCCACACCAGCCCTTTAAGAGGAATCTCCGACTCGGTTTCATCGGCGAATACTATCTTTGCCGCCGCGTTGGAAAGTTCCGTAACCAGTGCCATCCGCCAACCTTTGGGAGCGAATGGCGGCACCGGTAACTTTTTAAGCCTTTCTATAAAAGGCAAATCAATATCCGCATCTTTATCGGCAGCTTTTAGATTCTCTTTTGCGGCATCTTTAGCGCCTTGAGCATCTGCGGAGACATCAGAGGCAATTTTTGCATCTTCCGTACCGGTTACTTCATCAATATCGGCAATCAAAACTTTTTCTCCGATAAGCTGCTCTTTAAGGCTGTCCTCCCTCGTCATAAAGTGCGTAATCGGACCGCGCCACCCTGCCTTCATATCAAAGCTGATAAGCCCGCTTTGCAAACTTTGAGCCGCCACTTTCTGCAAAGTAGGATCAAGCGAAGTTCGAATATCAAGTCCCCCTTGATACAGAGAAGCATCGCCGTATTTTGCCGCAATCTCGCGCCTTACTTCCTCGGCAAAGTACTCTCCGTCCTCAACTTTGTTCTTATCGCGGGAAGCAACGATTATAGGCTCATCTTTAGCCTTATTAAAATCATCCACGGAGATATACCCGTCATCAAGCATACGCGACAAAACCCATTCCCTACGCTCCAGAGCCGCATCTTTTTTCCGCACCGGATCATAGTTATTGGGAGCCTTTGGTAGCGCTGCCAAAAACGCCATTTCTCCCAAAGTGAGCTCGTCCAAAGACTTATTGAAGTAATTAAGCGCCGCCGCCGCTACACCATAGGACGACCGCCCCAAATATATCTCGTTTAAGTAAAGCTCCAAAATATGCTCTTTGGTAAAGGTGCGCTCCATTTTAAAGGCAATCAACGCCTCTTTAATTTTGCGCGTAATAGACACTTCGTTAGTAAGCAAAAAGTTTTTCGCGACTTGCTGGGTAATGGTAGAGGCACCGACAAGTCTTCTCCCCGAGCCATAGTTCTTTATGTTTGTAATCACCGCCCTCGCCAAGCCGCTATAGTCAATCCCGCCATGCGAATAAAAGTTTTTATCCTCGGCAGCAATAAAGGCCTTAATCAGCTTGTCGGGCATATCGGACACGGGCACAAAGATTCTTTTCTCGATTGCATACTCGGCAAGCAAACTGCCGTCGCCCGCATAAAGACGCGTTGTAATCGAAGGCTTATAGTCGGAAAGCTGCAAGTAATCCGGCAAATCGCTTTCATAGTGCCAAATCACAAACAACATAATGACCGTAAGCGCCACTGCCCCAAAAAACAAAAAGCTGAGAAACGACGCTAAAAATCTTGTCATTTTTGTCATTTAAAGAACCTTAAAAAATCCCTTCACATCGGATACAAATCAGGCACCGGTTTTACCTGCTTATCTTGCTTTATTTTAGCATCAAGAGCACTTTTTAAAACCGCAAGCAATCTATCCTTATCAAAATTATTTCTCTGCCCCTTAGCATAAATGGATTGATTAAGTTCTTCCAGTTCTTTTTTCAGCTCGGGGCTTTTAAGCTTATCGGCAATCGCCGTCACATTTATAGGCGGATTTTCCTCCCAGTATTTATGCCCCCACTTCATCAAGGCATCTGCCACTTGTTTAGGATTGTCCTTGTCGGACTTCACCGCATCTTCCAGATCTTTAAAATATTGCCGTTTGCTTTTTTCCTCTTTCTTTGCAGGATTCGTGTGTGTTTGTTTCCTAAACAGGAAATACATGAGCGTAACCACCACACTCAAAAGAAGTGTGATTATTCCGACTAAAACACTATTCCGAAGGTTCCAAAGACCCTTTTTTGAAGAAGTTTTTTCCGGTTCGTCATCTTGCACGGAATCCAAACTTTCCGAGGGCTTTGTTTCCAAAGTTTTGTGGGCAAGTGAAGACCCCTCTACCACTACTTTACGCTCGGGTATAACAGCCGTTTCCATGTGCCGCGAAGCCACATTCCACCATTTAATTTCTATCGCGGGTATAGTAAGCTCGCCGCTTTCAAGCGGTATAAGCACTTCGGACTTTTCAAGCTTCCCGACAATCCCCTTATCCATCACACGATTAGATTTTTCCGCCTTTCCCGGATAGACCTTTACGCCACTCATATTACCGAAAGAAACATCGGGAAGTTGCGCTGCCAAAAGGCCTGTAGCCTCAATTGTAATTGTTCTTGTAACCGCTTCATCTACCTTAAACGAAGCAGCGGCAGGCTCAAAACTCTCGCTCAACTTTAAATTATATGCGGGAAGCCACCACTTACCGTTAAAACCCGCAGGTTTAGGCAAAACATTTATAACCACGGGATCCGAACGCACCTTTAAAGACTCTGTCGCACCAAAGCCGCCCAAAACAGTTCCCGCCGCTCCAAAGCCGAAGGACATAAGCCCTCTTGCCCCCGAAGCACCGGAAAACACTGTCCCCACGAACTCGGAAGGAGGAATCTCAAGCCTTCCGCTTTTCTGCGGAAAAATAACATAACGCCGTTCAACCACATTATAGATTCTGCCTTTGCGCGAATCTTGAAAATAGATATCATCACCCAAAGGCTCAATAAGTGCATCAACCACCGCGGGAGGAGGCCATGTCCCCTGCTCTATTTTCGTAGCGGAATAAAGGCGCGCGACATACACGACCTGACTTTGCACATAGGGATTTTTGTTCTCGACACCACCCTCAATGAACACATCAACGCCACTTTCCTGCTGGGCAGTTTGGGCGTTTTGGTCACGCCGTCCCTGCACGGCAGGAACTGCCCCCGTCGGAATCTGCGAGGTCACGGTAGTCACACCACCCGCCCCTGCACCGGCGGCGGCGCCCGAGCCGGCTCTGGAAGTTGCTTTTGTCACATTAATCTCAATAGGCTTGGTTTTTTCGTTGCCCATGCGAATTGCGGGAATAGTAAGTTTTCCCAGTTTATTCGGCATAAGATTAAACACCCAAGTTTTCTCGGCCTTTAACCGCCCGTTTATAATGCTTTTCTGATAAGATTGCTGCCGCCCCGTAATAACAAAATGCTTTTGCAATCCCTCTAATTGAGGCTCATGAATAGGATCACTGTCCGATTTTATGATTAGTTGGAGCGTAGCCCCTTCGGCAACATCGGTAGTATTAACCATCGCCGTTACCGCCGCCAACGACTCCGTAGCATTAACAAATAATCCACCACATAACACCGCTACGAAAGCTAAAATCTTCATCATGTTAGTAACCACCGTTTTTATTTATGTATATCTTTTTAAGCCGAGCACGAATAAGCCCGCCTTTATCCTCATCAATGCGATTGAGCCACTGCTTATCCGCTTGCTCCTCCTCAGATACATCACTTTCTTGTTCCGCCGCACCGACACCGCCGGCATCTTGCTTATCTTGCTCATCTTGCTTGTCCTGCGGCTCTGAAGGCTGGGGCTCAGGCTCACTTTCCTGATTCTGTTGCTGTTCCTTATCCTGTTCCTGCTCTTGCTGCCGGTCCTGCTGATCTTGCCCCTGATTTTGCCGATCTTGCTGTTCCTGTTGTTCCTGCTCGCTTTCGGAAGAATCGCTTTGCTGCTGTTGCTGCTGGTTTTCCTGCTGCTGTTGTTGCTGTTGCTGCTGCATTTGCTTTAAGTAATCACGGTTAAAAATCGCATCTTCGTGCTTTTCATTTATGGCGATTGCCTTTTCATACGCCTCAATCGCTCCCGGGATATCTCCCGAAAAAGCCAAAGAGTTACCGAGATTATATAGCGACTCCGCATCATCTTTTGCCATAAAAGCCGTCGCCGCATCTTTATACTCACCGGCTTTATAATGCGCATATCCCTTCCACGAGGTATCTTTAAACTTCTGCGCCGCCTCGGAATAATCCCCATTATCAAGACTTTTTTCGGCTTGCTGATTAGGCGTAAACCATAAATCCTGCCACCACCCCGCATGCGCCTGCCAAGGATTAAATAAAGCCAAAATAAAGACAGCAATAAAACCTCGTTTAAAGGCAAATAAAACTATCGGCAATATTATAAACAACAAATAAATACCCATATCTTGCCAAGTATCCGCAGTAAGATTTACTTCCTTAAAAGTAGTATCAAGCGTCATCAAGGGAATTATAACCGCGTCAACATCCGCCTCGCCCACGGTAAACGAAGAGAAGCCGCCTTTGCCCTGCTTAGCAAGCTTTTCAAGTCCCGCCAAGTCCGTCTTGAACAAAGCCGTTTTACCTTGAGCGTCGGTATAAAAACCACCTTTTTCATTAGGAACGGGAGCACCCGTCTCACTACCCAAAGCCAAAACAAACACCGCATTGCCCTTAGCCGCCGCTTTTTGCACAAAAGGATACGCCCGCGCCACTTCGGCTTCTCCCGCGCCGGTAAGCACGATTATGCGCCCGTTACCAAGCCCCGCGCTTTCCAAAAGACGAACGGCCTCATCTACTCCCTTGCCAAGAGCGCTTTCACCGTTACCCGGCATAACATTCATTTCCAAAGTAGGAATGATGTTCGCAATCACGCTTAAATCCTCGGATAAGGGAGAGGCGACATAAGACTCGTTATCAAACAAAATAAGCGCCGCCTGATCCCCGCCGATTTTCCCGAGCATGTCATAGATTTTGAACTTTGCCCTATCCAATCGCGAAGGATTAACATCATTCGCCGCCATATTAAGTCCCATATCCAGCACAAAAACGGTATTCACTCCGCCCGCAACCGACACTTGAGGCAGCTTTTGCCAAGTCGGTCCCGCTATGGCAATCACCGCCAGCGTAAACGCAAATACCAGCAATCCGGCAAGCAGGCTATAGGCCTTCCCTGCGCCCTTAACCAAAAGAGATGGCAATAAGTTAACATCGCACACTTTAGCCCACGCGCCGCCCAGATTTTGCTGTCTGCGAAGCGCAAAGAAAAGCGGCACTAAAAGCACAAGCAACACCAACCACCAAGGCCTTAAAAAATGGAAATTGTCCGCAAAGTTATCGAGCCAGCTCATCATCATGTCACCACAATCTCCTGGCCCCCTGCACAAACAAAAGCGCTCCCGCTACGGAAAGGAAAATCGCCACTCCCAAAGGAATATAGAAAAGCTCTTTAACCGGACGAATAAAAGTCTCGCCCGCCTCTACCGGTTCAAGAGCATCAATCTTGCCATATATTTTCCTAAGCTCTTTTGTATCATAGGCACGAAAATACTCGCCGCCCGTTTCCTTGGCGATTTTTTGCAAAGCCTCCTCATCAAGATCGGTAGAGGGATTTACGATTTGCTTACCGAATATCCCCTGCACTTCTTTTTCATAAGCACCGACACCTATGGTATAGATTTTCACGCCCATGGTTTTCGCCGCCTTTATCGCCTGCTCGACATTAATGGCACCGGCATTAGCCGACCCGTCGGAAAGCAAAATTATCACACGTGACTCGGCAGGAACTTCCTGCATGGATTTAAGTGCCAAACCAAGAGCATCACCGATAGCGGTAAGCGGACCGGCGAACCCTACTTCCAGCTCCAAAAGCATATCCGAAGCCGTTTTAACATCAGCTGTAATCGGCACATACTGATAGGAGCGTGTCCCGAAAGCCACCACTCCGATTTTATCCCCTTTGCGCTGTTTTAAAAAGTCGCTCGCCACCTTTTTAACCACGGAAATACGATTAAGTTGCTTACCTTCAAGCACAAAATCCGTCTCTTCCATACTGCCGGATATATCCACCACCAGCATCATATTTCTGGCGCGCTCCATGACCGGTTGAGCTGTCCCTGCATACTCGGGTCTGGCAATGGCAAGCACCAAGAACACCCAAATCACAAACAAGAATAAAAGGCGCAAAGTCTTATTTGAGCCCGCAGGCAAAATCTTACGATTGGCAATCTTGGCGACATCGTCAAAGAACGGCACTTTCAATGCCCCGTCACCCTCATGCGTATCGGAAGGCAAAAACCTCCTTACAAGAAAAGGCAAAGGCAAAAGCACAAGCAACCACACCCAAGCAAAGCCAAACATCAAAACCGTCCCTTTAATCAAAGTTCGTTTTTAAAGAAGCTTTAATAGCACAAAAACACTGTTTAGTAAAATATCAAAAGTATCTAAACACCGCTTGCTTCACGGTCTTAACGCCTGCCTATGCACCCAGCATCTTTTCAATCATGACTAAAGCGTCACCGGCTCTTGCTTCATCGGGAGAACCGGCTTGCGCCATATCTGCTCTGCCGCCGCCGCCCTTGCCGCCCGCAGCCTCCGCCGCGGCTTTAACCAAGGCGACCGCATCAACTTTGGCCGTCAAGTCATTGGTAACCCCCACGACAATGGAAAGCTTCCCATCATTTTTGGCCAAGACCGCCACAACGCCCGAGACGATTTTACGCTTCAAAGTATCCACCAAAGGCTTAAGCTCATTAGCAGGCACCCCTTCGACAATCTTACCCATAAAGGCAATATCGCCGAGCTTTTTAAAATCATCACAAGATGCGCCGGCACCACCGCCTGTCGCCAATTTTTTGCGCATATCGGCAAGCTCTTTTTCCATAGCTTTTTTGGAATCCACAAGCGCTTCAACCCTTTGCGCCAAATCGGGAATAGCGGACTTTGCCTTTTCGGCGACCTTGGCAAGAATATCCCCTTGCTCACGATAGAACTTAACCGCGGACATACCCGCAACCGCCTCAATTCTGCGCACTCCGGCAGCAACCGCGGTTTCGTAAACAATCTTAAACGAACCTATATCGCCCGTAGCCGCAACATGAGTTCCTCCGCAAAGCTCCCTGGATACAAAATCATCATCGGATTTGCCCATGGTAAGCACCCTGACCTCGTCGCCATATTTTTCGCCGAACAGAGCCATTGCCCCGATATTCACCGCATCTTCCGGCGCCATAATTTTAGTAGTCACGGGCATATTTAAAAGAATGTTTTTATTAACGATATCCTCAACCGCGAGTAATTCTTTTTGCGAAAGCGCTTTTGTGTGAGAGAAGTCAAAACGCAAGTATTTGTCGTTTACCAAAGAACCTTTTTGCGTAACATGCTCGCCCAGCACCTCGCGAAGTGCCGCTTGCAATAAGTGCGTAACCGAGTGGTGAGCTCTGATATTTGCCCTACGCTCTGCGTCAATATCCAAAACCGCCGCATCGCCGACTTTAACCGAACCCTTAACAACTTCACCGACATGAACGAACAAGTCACCGCATTTTTTAAGCGTATCGGTAACTTTCATTGCAAAGTCGGCATTCTTTATTATGCCGGTATCACCGCACTGCCCGCCGGATTCTCCGTAAAAAGGCGTTTGGTTTAAAATCAGCATAACCTGCTCGCCCTCCTTCGCCGCCGACACTTCCTTACCTTCCCTTACTATAGCAAGAATCTGCCCTTCGGCGCTGTCGGTGGTATACCCGAGAAAGTCAGTTGCTCCGACCTTTTCGCGAAGTTCGAACCAAATCTTGTCCGTCTTTGCTTCGCCCGAACCGGCCCAAGACTTTTTAGCCTCGGCCCTTTGCTTATCCATAGCGGCATTAAAACCTTCAACATCAACCTCTATCCCTTTGTTACGCAAGGCATCTTGAGTCAAATCCAGAGGGAAGCCGTAAGTATCATAAAGTTTAAAAGCCACATCGCCCGAGAACTTTTCGCCCTCTTTAAGCTCAGAAGTTTCGGAATCAAGGAGCTTAATTCCGCGTTCCAAAGTCTGTTTAAACCTTGTTTCTTCCAGCTTCAAAGTTTCCTCTATCAAAGACTGCGCCCTTAAAAGCTCGGGGTAAGTCTCCGCCATCAAAGCATTCAAAGCCGGCACCAGCTTATACATCAAAGGCTCTTTCGCCCCCATCATGTGAGCATGCCTCATGGCCCTGCGCATAATGCGCCGAAGCACATATCCGCGGCCTTCGTTTGAAGGCATAACCCCGTCCGCAATAAGGAAGCATGAAGCACGCAAATGGTCGGCGACCACACGCAGCGAAGCCTTATCCTTGCCGTAAATATCCTTAATCCCAAGCTCGTCCGCCGTGGTAAGAATGAGCCCTTTCAAGCAATCCGTTTCATAATTATCATGCATCCCCTGCAACACCGCGGCCAAGCGTTCAAGCCCTGCTCCGGTATCAATAGAAGGCTTGGGAAGATTGATACGCTCGCCGTTTTCCAACTGCTCATATTGCATAAAGACCAAGTTCCAAATCTCAACAAATCGATCGCCGTCTTGATCTTTAGTCCCCGGCATACCGCCGAAAACATGCTCACCGTGATCATAAAAAATCTCGGAGCAAGGACCGCAAGGACCGGTATCACCCATTGCCCAGAAATTATCCTTTGTCGGGATGCGAATAATACGCTCATCGGCAAAGCCCGATATCTTTTTCCAAAGATTCCAAGCCTCGTCATCTTCGGCAAAGACGGTCATGCAAAGCTTGTCCTTGTTAATACCGAGCTCTTTTGTGACCATATTCCAAGCGAACTCTATCGCTTGCGCTTTGAAGTAATCACCAAAGGAAAAATTCCCCATCATTTCAAAGAAAGTATGATGCCGACAAGTATATCCGACATTATCCAAATCGTTATGCTTACCGCCCGCGCGCACGCATTTTTGCGCCGTAGTCGCACGAATGTAGTCGCGCTTTTCTTGCCCCGTGAAGATGTTCTTAAACTGCACCATGCCTGCGTTTGTGAACATAAGCGTAGGATCATTGTGCGGCACCAAAGGACTGGAGTTTACGACGGTATGTCCGTTTTTGGCAAAGAACTCTAACCAAGTTTTACGAATCTCATTAGTTGTTATCATTTTTACTTCTCTTTTCTTTATTAGAAATCAAAAAACATTTGCCGAATGTTTTACTCTCAAGCTTGCACCTTGTCCATAAAAAAAGCTAATTTTCCAAAGGAAAAATCAAAGACACGGAAACGAACTTTCCGCTTTTTTCAAAACTTATTTGCCCGCCGTGCATACCGACCAAAGCCAGCATCAGCGAAGCCCCCGCACCAAAAAAGACCGTCCCTGGCGCTTCCATATCGTTAGGAGCAATATGAGGATTAAAGTTTATCCTGACGACCGAGAAATCACTTCTCTTTTGCTTTTTAAGGCTTACACCAAGCACACCGCCCCGATAAGTAAGATTTATCATCGCATTAACGGCAAAGGACAGCATTTGCCTAAACCTTTCTTCATCTGCCTCAACAAAGATACCTTTAGCGAAATCGCTTTCCACTTCCACCGACTTACGCGCCGCCCTTTGCTCGGCACTTTGCAGCACATCGACCATCATCTCGCTCAAATCTATCGGCCGCAAATCAAGCGAAGAACTGCCCGCTTCTGCCATGGCAAGGCTCATTAAGTCCGCGAACATATCCCCGACATCTCTTGCTTTTTCGGCAAAAATCTGCGCCCCGGGAACTTTTTTGGAAAGCTCATAAAGCTCACCCAAAGGAGCTTTAAAATTATCCGCCAAATCAGAAATAAAGCGCGAGCGAAGGGCATTCTTTCGCGTCATGATCTTTGAGGATTGCTCGTGCATGGCGGCCTTATGCACTTCGTTCGTAACATCTTCAAAAGTAATCAAAATACCGCCGTCCGCCACTCTTGTCGCCGACACATCTAAAATCCGTCCGTCAAGCCGATTAAGGGTAAGCTGCGTATCCATATCCTCGGACAAAAAGCGCACCATCTCATTTTTGAATCCGGGCCACTCTTCATCATTATCGGTAAAAAAGGGCTTGTGCTTTTCCACCAAATCCGAAAGCGTCGGTACCGTAGCCAAAAACGCCTCGTCAAAGTCCCACAAGCTGGCATAGTGCGCGTTGTAAAGTTTAAGCCGCCCTGCGTTATCAAGCAAAACCACCGCCTCGTGAATATTGTCAATCGTGGCTTTTTGCACCTCAATCAAGGTCCTGTAAGAACTTTCAAGCGCAATCCTGTCCGTCACATCTTCATAGGAAAACAAAAGCCCTCCCAAGGGATGCGGCAACATAAACCGCCGCAAAATCTTTTGATTCGGCAAGTGCCAAAGACCGTCCCCCGGCTTTGAAACCGTTCTGAACAAATCCATTTCCTCTGCCTTAAAAGCGGAAAAATTGCGCACCTCGGGCGTCATTCTTTTCTCACGCAGAGCCTCTAAAAATGAGGAATATGTAGGGTGCCTGTCAAGCCAATCGGAATCAAGTCCCCATAATAACAAGAATTGCGAGTTATAAAACGAAAGCCGCGTATCAGCACCGAAGATACCGATTGCCGTCGTAAGGTTGGAAAGCACCCCGTCATGCGCTCCGATATAAGCCTTTAGCTTCGCCGCCAGCTCGTCCTCCTCGTCAATGGGGATCGCCATGCCTATGGTCGAGCGCTTAAACTCGCCGTCACAACCTTCTAAAAACTGCTCGGACAAGGCAACAAATCGCCGCTTCGCGCCCATGACGATATGCTCTTTGGCTGTTACCAGTTGCTTGCCGGCTCTGGCCGTTTTTGCCATTGATTGCAGCTTGCGCAGGCTTTCGCCTCCGGCAATTTCCGCAGACTTGGCAATAACCTCGTCCGCATCCCGAAGTCCCACCGCTTCAACATACGCCTTATTGCAATAATTAAGGTTAAGGTTATCGTCGCGGCTCCACAAAGGGAAAGGTAGCGCATCAACAATCGCCTTCACAAAATCATACTTATATTCAACATATTTGTTCTCGGAATAAAGCTCGTCCATGGCATACGAAGTTTTAGTAATATCGCGGAACCAAATTGTGTCCGAAAGCGTGAGGCCATGAGCATTTTGCGCCCGACACCCGATAGCGATAATCCTTTGCTCGCTACCCGTCAAATGCACCTCGGCAGCAAAATTCTCGCCGGTCATAAGCAGCTTATCCACATACCGTAAAAAGGGCTGTTTATCCTTATCATCAAGCCGCTCAATCATATCATTAAAAGTGGCCTTCTCTCCTTTTTTAAGTCCGAATAATACCGCCAATCGTCGCGAGCAAACTTGCCTCGGCGCCTTACCGTCGTAATCGTAAAACCAAGTAAAATAGGCGTCCGGAGCCATAAACAACATTTCATAAAATTGCTCCAGATGGAACCGAGCCTTAAACTCGGACAAAGTCTTTATCTTAAGCAGGCGAAAAAGCAAAACAAAGGCAACCAAGAAAGCCAAAATTGCCGCCAAAATTACACCCACCACGAAAAACGGGATCCGTATTTCTCCGCCGTTTAATAATGTCTCAAACAGATCCAAACCCGTGAACTCCCACTTTATTTACTACCTATTTCACGGTGCCGAATAACCACTTCCTTGCCCGCCTTCAAAAGCCACTTTGCCACTTCTTCCGCCACGAACACCGACCTGTGCTGCCCGCCGGTGCAACCGATTGCGATGGTAAGGTAATTTTTCCCCTCTTGCTCATACTTTGGAATTAAGATGTTTAAAAGGTTCTTGAGCGCTTCCATAAGCTGCCCGAAATCCGCGTCCTTACGAATGTAATTTCCGACTCTTTTATCCAATCCCGTAAGAGGTCTTAGCTTAGCATCATAATGAGGATTGAGAAGGCACCTGACATCAAAAACCAAATCCGCATCCAAAGGAATCCCGCCGCGATAAGCGAAACTCATCACCGTGATAAGCATACCTTTATCCGCCATAAAGCAAAAAATCTTTTGCGTCATATGCTTAAGCTCGGCGGCCGAAAGCTCGCTTGTATCAATAAAATTAGTCGCAGCCTCATCAAACCCGACAAGCATTTTTCTTTCTTTGGCAATCCCCTCCAAAAGCCCCGCCTTGCCCTTGGCAAACGGGTGCGTGCGCCGCGTCTCTTTATACCTTCGCACAATAGTTTTATCGTCGCAATCAAGGTATAAAATCTTGGCTTTTATATTTGCTTTTTTATTAAGCTTTAAAAGCATATCCGCAATTTTTTTGGTTGAGAAAGCCTCGGTAAAAGTATCAACGCCGATGGCAATAGAGCGCTTACTTTGCTCTACCGCGATAAAAGACTCGATCATGGATAAAGGAAGCCCGTCAACGACCCGAAACCCGCAATCCTCCAAGGTATGCAAAACCGTAGTTTTTCCCGCTCCGGAAACCCCGACAATCAATAGCACACTGGTTTTGGTTTTAGTCGCCATACACTCACTCCCTCTTTACGGCAGAGTTTATAAACTTCCTGCGCCTAAAGCAACGAAGATTTTTTAAATCACGAGCCGTTTAACTTTTAAGTAGCGGATTTTGATTTTAGTTGACCGCAAGCCGCCATGATATCTCGCCCTCGTGATGCTCTGATAGGCGCAGTGTAACCCGCCTTTAAAAGTATCTTTTGAAATCTTTCCACCCGAGGCATAGGC
>CACZRW010000070.1 GCA_902783675.1 uncultured Pseudomonadota bacterium
CCAAAAAAATTCATTTTAGAAAGATAGATGGTCGTGATACAAGGACGAGCAATTTTCCAGCGTACATAGAAGTACGTGAAAATTGCGAGTTCCGCAGTAGCGCGAGCAGATACTTTATAAAATGGATTTTTTACTCGTATTTGGGATTACTTTTAAGCTCTTCCTCTATCACCGGAATTACATCTTTGACTTTTGAGACTACGGTGAAGATTTTGCGGTGTTGCTCTTTGGCGAAACCGTGACGAATGGTCTCATCGATGAGGCCTACAAGATGGTCCCAGAAGCCGTCGATATTGACAAGGATAATAGGCTTATTTATCTCGCCGATTTGCTTCATGGTTACGATTTCAAAGAACTCGTCGAGCGTCCCGATACCGCCGGGCAAGAAGCAATAAGCGTCCGAGCGGTTAAACATAATGTCTTTGCGAATATGCATACTGGAAACGACCATTAGCTCGTCCAGATCGAAATTAGGCGTTTCGAACTTGCGCAGGTGAGGCGTTACGACTCCGATTACTCTGCCGCCGTTTTTCTTGGCTTGCGTAGCGACCGCGCCCATAATTCCGTTAAAGCTGTAACCGAATACCAAATCTATATCATTTTTGCCCAGTTCTTTCCCCAGCTCCCTTCCGGCTTTTAAAAAGTCGGGGTCGTTTCCGTTAGATCCGCCGCAAAACACTCCAAGCGCAGTTAATTTTGTCATAATGTTAGGTTCTCCTTAACTTTTATTCCATATTATGCTAACTACTCTAAAAAAGATAACAAATGTTTTACATTTTGATAAGGGATTAAAAACTTGATGTTAGCGCGGTTTAGTTTTTTTGTTACGACTCTTGCCATAACCTTGGCTCAAGCGCCTTTTGCTTTTGCCGCCGACGATAAAAAGGAAGCGAGCGCACCTGTTGACAGCACGGTGATGTTCAAACAGATTCCCAACGAAGAAATTAATAAAGACTCGGACAGCATTTTTGAACTTCCCGACATTGTTTTGCCATCTACTTCAAAAGCGGAAAGGCCTGCCGCGGCGAAAGCGTCTGCCGATGATACCGAAGCGATAACCTTACCGATTCCGATGATAAATCTCGGCATATCAAAGGACATAATTCCCTCGGGCGACATTATGAGCCAGGCCATGCCGGAAAAGAAAGAAGATAAAAAAGAGATACCTTTAACGAACATGGTTGACGCATCGCAATTTGACATTGCGGGGATTTACCTTGGCGCGACTGCGGACGAAGTCCTTGCCATTGCCGAGGATCGAGACTTTGAGATAAGTGACATTGTTTACTCTGTCCCCAGTTTCCTGCAATGGCGTTATCGTGACATTTGCCAAGACCAAGGCATAGTCGTTTACGAGCAGCGCCGCGACTGCATCAATCAACTGGCGGAACAAAACAATCAAAGATATATCTCCGAGATTACCATTTCCAACCCCGAGCTAAAGGAAAAGATAACCGTATCCTTTACCAGCAGCTATGCTAACAATCTTGCCTATCGCATTGTTTATGATGTTCAAGGCGACTACTCGCTCGGCACCAGCGCGGAGCCCGTATTCAAAAAGCGCGAGCGGCGCAAGGTCTTTTGGCAAAGGGTCTTTACGAAATACGGCATGCCTTCCGACTTATCGGAAATGCTGTGGACCGAGGGCTATGATAAAGCGTCTTTAAAGGTGTATATGAATGTCTCGACCACGGGCGCCAGAATAGTGCTTGAGGACATCGGCATAACCGACGCGGACACTTACCGCATGTATCGCGCCAATCAAATGATGCCCGCATCTTCGGCGTTTTCATTTTAAAGGGTTAAGGTTGGTTTGTAAGGTGATAAGCTTATAAGTTTAAAAAAATCATAATCCTTGGGGAAGCCGTTAGGCTCAGCTCGGGGATCCATTAAGGGACGGAGTCCCTTTCATTTCTCATTTCTCATTCCTCATTCCTCATTCCTCATTCCTCATTAAACTAACCCTTAAACCAACCTAACCTATTTTCCCTCTTTACAAAACCGCGGTCCCCCTGCTAGTCTGCGGACTGTATTTAAATATTTTTTTAAAAGGTAGCGGCAATGGCAACGACAAGAAAACTTATTTTAAGCGGCTTCTTGGCCCTTACTTTATTGTTTTCCGCCTGCGCCAGCACATCATCTCCATCTTACAAAGAAGATCCTTTAGAGCCTTTAAATCGCGGCATTTATACTTTTAACGACATTGTTGATACGGTAATCATTCGCCCGCTTGCCATGATGTATAAGACGGTCGTTCCCGTAATTATGCAGGACATTATTGCCAACTTCATTGATAACATAACGACTCCGGTATCCGCGATAAACTACGCACTTCAAGGCAACGCGGACATGGCGGGAGTAGCGATAGGGCGCTTTATGACGAACACCGTTTTCGGGCTCTTGGGCACTCTTGATGTTGCCAGCGCTTTGGACATTCCCGAAGCAAAGACAGACTTTGGTTTAACGCTTGCCAAATGGGGCGTAACGGAAAGCCCTTACTTTGTAATTCCTTTGCTTGGCCCCTCAACCATTCGCGACGGCATCGGCAAGGGCGTAGATTTCTTCTTGCAGCCTATCAACATCTTGGCGCTTAACCCGAACAACCAAACCATAAACGACCTTGATTGGGTAAGGCTGGGTGCCGAGGTCCTTGATACCAGGGCAAGAGCACTTACCATCACCGACGACATTAAGCTTAACTCGGTTGATCCTTACGCGACCATGCGCAGCATGTATTTGCAAAACCGCCGTCACAGCATTTCGGCAGATATGAAAGTAATCGACAGGGGCGTTCCCCGCAAAGAAAATTATGACTTTGACTTTAGCGCCGATTACTAGTAAAAAAGCCTCTACGACATACTATCTGTTTTATAAAGGAAAATAAAAATGAAGGCTTTTTTACTAGCGCTTTTTGCATCGGGACTTATGCTTTTTTCTCCTGCCGTCCACGCCGCGGACAAGGCAAACATTAAAGATCCCGCCATAGTTTTTGTTGATTCTCTTGCGGACACTTTCATCCACAAAATATTCGTAAAGGATAAAAAAGAATCCGCAAAGGTGGACGACTTTCGCAACGTGTTTAAAGATAACTGCGACATTCCTTTTATAAGCAAGTTCGTGCTGGGCAAGGCATATAAGACCGCCTCGGCAGACGAAAGAAAAGCCTTCCAAGACGCTTTTACGGAAAATGTCGTTTTGACTTGGGCGGGCAGGTTCAAAGAATACGCCGGCCAGACCATAGCGGTAAAAGGCACTCGCCCTGCGCAAAGCGGACAGATTTATGTAGACTCGACCGTCATTTCGCCCAATCCCAACACCAAGCCGATAGCTCTTATTTGGCGACTTAAAAACAACGACGGCTACTATAAGATTGCGGACTTGATTGTTGAGGGCGTAAGTATGGTAATGACCTACCGCAGCGAGTATGCGGCGATTTTACAAAACAACGGCGGCAGCGTTGCCGCACTTGCCGACTCGTTAAAGGCCAAGAACAAAACCCTTAAACAATCTTTGGGGATTTAAAGAAGGTTAAGGGTTAAGGGTTAAGGTTCCCTCCCCTTTTGGGAATGACCGGATTCCCGCGCTACGCGCGAGAATGACGATTCTTCTCTTTTCGTCATCCTCGAGGGAGCTCGCAGAGCTCAGCTCGGGGATCCATTAAGGGTTAAGGCGAATAAAAATCTTGTTTTTGCGGAATGCAAAAACACAATCATTCCTCATTCCTCATTCCTAATTCAACTTATAAACTTATCACCTTATAAGCTTATAAACTAACCTTAACCCGTAACCCGTAAACCTTAACCCTACTTACAGTTCTTTCCGGTGATGGCGAGGACGACTTGCGGATCGACATACACATTCCGCCAGCTCACCCCGAAGTGCAAATGCGGCCCTGTCGAGCGCCCCGTAGAACCCACCAGACCTATGATATCGCCCTGCTCCACCTTTTGCCCTTCGCTTACATTTATTTTGCTAAGGTGAGCATAAGTTGACGATATCCCGTAGCCGTGATTGATGATCACAAGCTTGCCGTTATAAAAGCTGTCCTCATTCACATGCGAGACGACTCCGTCCGCCGTCGCGGCCACGGGCGTCCCCTCTTTTGCACTTATATCAATCCCGCCATGAGGATTTTTCGGCACACCGTTAAGGATTCTTTGCGAGCCGAAAAAGCTGCTGATTTCACCGCTGACGGGCTTTTTGAAACACAAAGGAAACAGCTCTTTTGAAACGATACCGCGCGCGCGTTTGATATAGAAACTGTCCTCGCGGATTTTCTCCATTTCTTCATCGGAAGGCTCGACCATATTAGAAGCGAGCCCGTCAATTTTCTGTATATTCCACGCGCGCTTTTTCACCTTAAGAGTGCGAAAGATTTTATTCCCGTCCTGCCCGATAGCGACGATAGTCACCTCGTCGGCATCGCGTCCTATTCCGAACACGAACTCGCCTTCATCACTTATCGGCAGCTCCTCATCAAAGGCGAAAACTTTTGTGCCGACATCGGTTTTGCCATAGACGATACCGCCTTGCGAAGGCCCTTCGCTGATAAGCAAAGTTGTATATCCGCCTTGAGCGAAAGCACTACTCGCCACTACTAAACACGCCGTCATTATAAAGACAAAAATCTTTTGCATTTTGCGCTTTCCTATCTCTAATTACTAAAAAGATCACCTTGCGAATCCTCGCACTTCGTCTTCGCCCCGACTCGCACCGCCGACTTTTTGGCCTGCGCTCCGTCAGCCGTAACCGCCGTCTCGCCGTCGGCAAATTTTATTTTTAAAGACTCGGCGGGAAGAATGGCTTTTGCCGAAGAAACAAGCCTGCCATCTGCATTAGTAACCAGGGCAAAACCCCTTTCCAGCACGCGATTATATGAGCATAGCTCCAAGTTCCTGACCAAGAACTCCAGCTTATCGGTGGCACTGTTTATATAGGCCTTAAAGTCGGCATCAAGCCGCTCGACTTTCTCGTCCAGCCTTTGCACATACATCTCGACCAGCTCTTTAAGATTGGGAATTCCGCGGCACAGCCCCTCGACTCGCGTTTGGTTTTCGCTAACAAGGCGATTAATCGCGTCCCCGATTCGCCCCTTGCTTTTTGTGACTTGGCTTAAAAGTTCCGCTCTCACGGGAGTAGCAAGCTCCGCCGCTCCCGTAGGCGTAGGCGCGCGCAAATCTGCCGCATAGTCGATAAGCGTAGTATCCGTCTCATGCCCAACTGCCGAGATAATGGGAATATCGGACTTTGCCGCCGCCCTGACCACGACCTCCTCGTTAAAGGGCCATAAGTCCTCTATACTTCCGCCCCCGCGAGCGACAATCAGAACATCGGGCCTCGGGAAGGCGACTCCGTCAAAGCGATTAAACCCTTCAATCGCCTCGGCAATCTTCCCAGCCGCTTCCGCCCCCTGCACGGGGCAGGGCCACAGCACGATTCGCATAGGGAATCTGTCCCTTACGCGATGGATAATATCCCTGATAACGGCCCCCGTAGGCGAAGACACCACCCCGATGCATCGGGGAAGATACGGTATAGGCTTCTTGCGCTCCTTATCAAAAAGCCCCTCGGCGGCAAGCTTTTTCTTTAATTCTTCCAGAAGCTTCAGCAAAGCCCCCTCGCCCGCGGGCTCCAAACTATCCACCACAATCTGATAGTTTGAGCGCAGAGGATAAGTCGTGATTTTGCCGGTAACAACGACTTCCAGTCCGTCCTTGATAAGGCTTGCGAAGCCGGCATTTTGCCCGCGCCAAGCCACGGCATCAATCACCGCGCCTTCGTCCTTTAAGGTAAAGTAAATATGCCCCGAAGAAGCACGCTTTACCCCCGAAATCTCGCCTCTGATTTTCACTCTTGCAAAGGCGGTCTCAACCACTCCTTTTAAAAGAGCGGACAAAGCCGAAACGGACAGCACATCATCACTTTTTACCAAGGGCTCAGGCATTTGCATTTTTCGCCTCACGCATATTCTTAAAAAACTTTTTTAAAAGCGCCGCACATTTTTCCTTTTCTATTCCGCCCGTAACCTTTGGAATAAAAAGGTTTTTCTGCGTTTCATAAATCCGCGCACCATGGACGACTCCGCCACCTTTTTCGTCCTCGGCCCCGAACAGCAAAAGGGGTATTTTGGCAAAAGAAATCGCCGCCGCGCACATCGGACAAGGCTCCAAAGTCACAAAGATTCCATACTTGGACAAATACCGATTCCCGACTTTTTCGGAAGCGGCGGCAATCGCGAGCATCTCCGCGTGATTGGTAGCGACGCTTTTCTTGCCGTTATCATTGGCTGCGGCGGCAATCACCTCGCCCGTCTCCAAGTGGAATATGACGGCAGCGATGGGAATCTCGCCTTTTCGAAAGGCATCTTCGGCTTTTTCAATTGCCAGCGCTATAATCTTTTGCATTTTCTCATCATTCATAATAGATTTATCCTAAAGGAAACAGGGCAAAATGGAAACATCAAAAAAATCAGGCGAACGCATTGCTAAAGTCATGGCAAGAGCGGGAATCTGCTCGCGCCGAGCCGCCGAAGCATTGATAGAATCGGGCAAAGTCACGGTAAACGGAGCCAAAATTACCTCACCCGCGTTAAATGTCACGGCCTCCGACATAATCACCGTTGACGGCAAGCCGCTTGAAAAGGCTGAAGAAACAAGGATTTGGCGCTATCACAAACCGGCGGGACTTATCACTTCGCACAAAGACACCTCGGGCCGCCCCACGGTTTTTGAGAATCTGCCGAAGTCCCTGCCGCGAGTTATCTCGGTGGGAAGGCTGGACTTTAACTCCGAAGGCTTGCTTTTGCTCACCAACGACGGCGAGGCGGCACGCTTTATGGAAAGCCCCTTAACCGGCTGGAAAAGGAAATACCGCGTTCGCGTTCATGGCGAAATCACGCCGGAAATCATCGGCCGCCTTAAAAAAGGCATACACATTGGAGGCATAAAATACGGCTCTGCCGAACTGACGGTTGAAAAGAAACAAGGCACCAACACTTGGGCATCTGTCACGATAACCGAGGGCAAGAACCGCGAAATCCGCAAGATGATGGAGTTCTTCGGACTTTCCGTCACCCGCCTTATCCGCATCAGTTACGGCGCCTTCCAGCTTGGCAACCTTGGCAAAGGTGAAGTAGCGGAAGTCCCCGCCAAAACGATAAAAGACCTTTTGGGAAAGAACCTTGACTTTGCGAAGAACGCTGAAAGGAGCAAAAAGAATGCGCATCATAAGCGGCAGATTTAGGGGCAGACACCTTTCCTCACCCCCGCCCGAAATCACACGCCCTTCCTCGGACAGAGCGAGAGAGGCGGCTTTTTCCGCTCTTACCTCGCGCCTTTCCTCATGGAATGAAGTCACCTTTTTGGACGCCTTTGCCGGCTCGGGCGCATTCGGCTTGGAAGCCCTTTCCCGCGGCGCAAAGTTCGTGGTCTTTGCGGAGAAGAACAAAATCGCCGCTAAAATCATCGCAAAGAGTCTTTCCTCGTTCTCCGATGATTTGACGATGAAATCGGCCCTTTACGGTGATGTTCTGAAAATGCCCAAAGCAAAGACGACTTTTGATGTAATTTACCTTGACGCACCTTACGGCAAAGGCCTCACCGTTCCGGCTCTGGAGCACTTGGCAAAGACCGGTTGGATTGGCGAAGAAAGCCTTATCATCGCGGAGATTGAAACGGGCGAGGACTTTACGCCCCCGAAAGGCTTTGCAATTAATCAGGTAAAGACCTACGGCCGCGCCTGCCTTAACTTTTTAAGCTATACTTCATAGCCATGGGCGAGGGCGCGACAAAATCCGCGCCGCTTGTAACCGTAACACTACATCGCAAAGGTAATCTGCCCCTGCACGGAAGACATCTCGCACCGCGCACCCAAAGGAAGGACAAAGGAATCCGGCTGGTGCCCGTAATTAAAATTAACTGCCACGGGGCAAGGAATGATATCCGCATATTCAAAAATGACATCGGCCACCGTTCCGTCCGCCTTGTCTTTTGCCTTGCACTTATAGAATTGCCCGAAAACGACTCCGCTGACCGCATTAAAGACACCCGCGTTTAGAAGCTGGCGAAGGTTCCTGTCCACGACATAAGGCTCATCACCGACATCTTCCAAAACCAAGATATTGCCTTGCACCTCGGGCATATACTCCGTGCCGATAAGCCCCGCAAACACGGACAAGCACCCGCCGATAAGCCGCCCGTCAGCCGCACCTTTTCTGGCAAACTCACCAAGCGGTAAAGAAAAGCTTTCGCCCGCAAGACATTTAAGCAAAGACTCTCTTGTCCGCCTTTTCATTTTCTTTATTAAAGCCACACCCGAAGGCGCCACCGCCCCTGCCTTTTTAAACATCGCATTTTGCAAGGCGGTAATATCGGAAATCCCGACAAAGAGCTTTGGCTTTGCGGCCATCACATCATAATCAAGCAAGGATAAAATCCGTGCCGAGCCATACCCGCCGCGAACCGCAAAGATTGCTTTTATATCATCATCGGCAAAGAAAGCGTTGATATCCGCGGCGCGCGCCTCGTCCGTGCCCGCCAAAAACCGCTCTGCCGTCGGGACGCTACCTCCGAGCACCGGCACAAAGCCAAGCTCTTTTATATTATTTTCCGCTGTCTCTAAATCCGTTTTTGAAACAGGACTTGCGGGGCAAACGAGCCCGACTTTATCCCCTGTTTCAAGCGGCGCGAACATCACTTAAGCCCTTCAACCAGCTCTTTTGCCAAGTCGGAAAGAGTATCATCGCGCGCGCCCATAATCACGGCGATATCACCTGCTTGCGCACGGTCTTTGATATACTTTAAAGCCCACTTGCGCTTGGAAGAATAAAAGGAATGCACACCGGCTCTGTCTTTTAAAACCTCGACCAAATCCGCCGAGGAAATGTCTTTTGCCACCGTCCCGCCGGCGTAGAAAATGTTAAGGAAAATCACTCTGTCCCGCTTGGAAAGAGTCTTATCCAAAGCATCAACCAGCCCGTCTTTCATCAGCTTGGTCGGCGCGAATCCGTGAGGCTGGAACACGACGAATATGGCCGCCTCGGGATAGGCCTCTTTTAAAGCGCGCAAAGTCCCTTCTATCTTCGCGGGATTATGGGCAAAGTCGTCGAACACTTTTATGCCGCCGGGCTCACCCATCAGCTCCATGCGCCGATGCACACCTTTAAACTCTTTTAATCCTTGCGCCGACTTTTCCAAAGGCACTCCCAGCATAAACGCTGCCGAAAGCGCCGCCATGGCGTCCGCCACATTATGCCGCCCGACGATGGGCATTTCGAACTTCACACCTTTTACGGTAAACGAGCTTCCCTGCGGAGTAATCTTTATATCCTCTGCCACGAAAGTCGCCTTACGCCCTTCGGTGGAAAAGGTAATCGTGTTGGAATTAACCTTCGTAAGCGCCGCCGCCTCGACACAATCCGCATTAAGCACCGCGCCGAACTCGGCTCTTTTTACAAAGTCTTTGAAAAGCCCTCTTAACTCCTCCAAAGGCTTATGATCCAGCGATATATTCGTAACCAAAGCCACATAGGGAGTATAAAGCTTGATGCTTCCGTCGCTTTCGTCCGCCTCAACGACAATAGCCTCACCGCCGCCCATGCGCACATTAGACTCATAGTTAAGCATGACTCCGCCGTTTATAATGTCGGGGTTCATACCGCTAAAGTCCAAAATCCACCCGAGCATGGCGGTTGTCGTAGTCTTTCCGCTGGTTCCGGCGACCGCGACACCTTTGCCGGAATGCAAAATCTCTGCCAATATCTCGGCGCGCTTTTTAATAACGAGCCCCAAGTCCTTGGCGCGCATAACATCGGGCACCGTATCCTCAACCGCCGAAGATACAACAAAGACGGCATCATCGGGAACACCCGCGCCGTCTTGCGTAAACACCTTTACCCCCAGATTTTCCAACTCTTTCACTGCGGGCGCTTCAAGGTTTCTGTCCGAGCCCGTCACCTCCGCCCCTTTGCTTTTAAGGACTTTGGCAAGAGCACTCATACCGCTGCCGCCTATTCCGCAGAAAAAGTATTTACTGTTGTTTTTCATTATTCCCCCTTAAAACAAGCATGGAAAAAAGTTTGGCTGGATTATAAAACCTAAAAAAAGAAAAAACAGTATTAAAAAAATAAAAAATGCGCTATAAGTAAAAAAACTTTTTTGAAAAGAAAGACAAAGAAAGACTATGCAACGCTTTTTAGTTTTGACTTTATGTTTCGGTTTAGCCTGTTTAATCGGCGCTTCCTCGTCCTTTGCCCAGTATGGCAGAGCGACCGAACAAAATGTTCCCACTGCCGCCCCCACCCCCGTTACGGACAAGGCGGACGACAGCGGCAAGCGCAAGTATACGGCACCCGCCGCACCCACCGTAAAGCCGGCTGTAATACCTTCTGCCGCAAAGACCTCGGGCTTTACCATGCCGAAAGAAGCGAACATCACCGTTTACTACGATGATTTCAGCATTAAAAAGACCTTCGGCGGGCAGACTTTCTGCCAAATGACTTTCTATGTTGAGAACAACACCAACATGATGCTTGATGCTTTGGTTTTGGGCATGAAGTGGTCCGGACTCGCCACCAACTTAAATGTTGCGGGCGTTACCGCGAACGACCTAAAGACCGAGCGCTACGCTCTTGTCGGCGCCGGTTGCTACACTATGGGCGAGGAACCGAAACTCACCGTTGAAAAGTGCATGATGCGCTCGTTTACTGCCGGCGGCAAAGTCATAGATGTCCCCGAGGACCAATGCAAAAGCATCGTCCGCTTCAAATAGACCAACAGATAAGAAACTTTAAGAATCAATGAGAATAAAGACCGCCTTGAAAGTTTTTGCTTTGTCCGCGATTACGGTTTTGTTTGCCGTGTTAAGCGTGCCGGACTATTCAAGCGACGCCTTGGCGGGAACTGATGAAAGCGCCGACAAAGAAGCCGCCGACAGAATCATCGTCTTGCGCCACGGCTTTTTATCCGCCGGCGATATAGAGCTTTACAAAAAGATAAAGGCCTTGCAGGAAAAGGAACGCTGGCAAGACGCCGACAAAGTCATCGCCAAGCTGGATAACAAAATCCTCATGGGCTACATTTTAGGGCAAAGGTATTTAGAATCCGCGACTTGGAAAACCAAATCTAAAGAGGCGATTGCGTGGATGAACAAATACTCGGATCTTCCCATAGCGGGCAGGATTTACGAGCTCGGCAAGCTAAAGGGTGCCTCTTTTTCCATAAAGAAGCCCAAAGATGTGGATACGATACCTTCGGGCGCGTGCAGTTCTTATGCTCTTTCAAACCCGATTGACCTTATCACGGGCAAAAAGTTTGCTAATCTGCCGCAGGAAAAGCAAGTCTTGGCAAAGCGCACCATGCATAAGATTGTCTCGGCCATCAATCACGGTAAAACGCTAATCGCCTATAATCTTATCACGAGCAAAGAGGCCGAATCCGTGTTTAAGCCTTCGGAGATTGACGCTGCCAAAATCGCGCTTGCTTTTTTATACTTCACCGACCTTCGCGATGATAAAGCGCTGGAAGTTATAGAACCCGCCATCGCCCGCTCGGGCAAAATCCTGCCCATCGGCGAATGGGTAGCGGGCTTAATTTACTGGCGCATAGGTGAGTATGAAAATGCGAAAAAAGCGTTTGCATCTGCCGCTTCTAATCCTAGGACGAGGGCGGCGCTTAAATCGGCGGCGGCTTTTTGGACGGCGCGCGCGTGCTTTAAGACCGACAGCAGCTACGAAGCGCAAAGGTGGCTTGAACTCGCCTCCGAAACTCCGCGCTACTTCTACGGCATTCTGGCAAGGCGAGGGCTTGGCGAGAGCATTGACCACGAATGGGAGCGCCCCGAATCCGACGAAGGCGATGAGGATTCCGTCATCGGCAAGCTCCCTGTGCAGCGTGCGATTGCCCTTTACCAAGTGGGGCTCGACAAGTATGCCGAAGACGAGCTTTTGAAGTTTTATGTAAAGGCGAACAACTCGGTTAAAAGCGGGCTTATTGACCTATCGGAAAAGAACGATTTAAAAGACCTTTCCAAAGTAATGGTGAGTCTTTCGGGCAAGATGACCGACTCGAACGCAAACTACCCTGCGCCGAACTGGGCGCCCCTTTCCGGTTGGAAAGTGAAAAAAGCGCTGGTTTATGCTTTCGTGCGTCAGGAATCCTGCTTTAACAACAATGCTGTCAGCAAAGTCGGGGCAAAGGGGCTTATGCAGCTCATGCCCTCAACGGCAAAGGAAATAACCAAGTCCTTGGGGTTGGAATACTCGACCAAGCGCCTTGCCGAACCGAGCTATAATTTGGAAATCGGGCAGGCTTACATTCACCGCTTGTTAAAGGACAGGTTCATTGACGGCAATCTTATTTTCCTTGCGGTTGCGTATAATTCGGGCCCCGGTAACCTTTACCGCTGGAACAAGCGCATGGACTATAAGGAAGATCCTTTGCTGTTTATTGAAAGCATACCTTCGAAGGAAACGCGAGGTTTTGTGCAAAAGATATTGGCGAACTATTGGGTTTATTCCAGCTTATTCGGCGATGACTTGGACAGCCTTGATGCGATTATTGAGGGTTCTTGGGCAAAATACGAATAGCTCTTTTAAAAAAGTTTTTTTTCATATAGACTTTGCACCCTCTGAAATGATGCGCTCGTAGCTCAACTGGATAGAGTGTCGGCTTCCGAAGCCGAAGGTTGTGGGTTCGACCCCCGCCGAGCGCGCCAAAATAAACACCACCCGTTAAGGGTGGTTTTGTTTTAAGAGCTTCGGTGGGGCGAGAACCCACAATTGGGTTCGGAGCGGAAAGTTGGTGAGCGCGATTTTAAGAAGCGCGAACCTTACGCCGCGAAAGGTGCCTGTTTGGCG